>DAINRK010000133.1:0-9896 GCA_036741855.1 Anaerolineales bacterium | reverse complement strand
GTGCGGGCTTGAATTTGCTTGTTAAGGTGCGCGACTGTGGGAATGTGGAACGGATCAAGCTTTAATAACGCTAGCCCATCGATAAATTTATGGGAGATGTGCTCAAGCAAATAGGGACGGTGAATGCCAGCGAAGAGATCCGCCCAGATCGCATGTTGTTCGTCAGAGAAGGTAATTTCTTGGTTTTCAGAAGAATACTCCCGGGCCGGGTAAATATTTTCCTCAGCAATATCCCCTGTATAGATGGTCGGATTTTGATTTCGATTCTTATTCATATTTTCACCTTTCCAGATGAATAGAGATCATATATTACGAGTAACAGCGCCTTCCAAAAGGCAAAATTATCTTAGCACATCAGAAATTTTGCGTCAATAACATGACGGGAAAACCCCCATTTGGTAAACAACATTCGATGATACAATTTTTATCATGAGTGAACTGCCCCTAAAAGACAAATGTGTTCTTATAACGGGCGCAGCGCGGCGAGTGGGCAAAATTTTTGCGCTTGCTTGCGCGCGAGCGGGTGCAGATATAGTCATCCACCACGGGCACTCAGATGCCGAAGCAGAAAAGGTTCATGATGAGATAACCGGACTCGGACGCGAGGCATGGATTTTCAAGGCGGATTTGAACAATTCGGAGCAGACCCGCGAACTGATCCCACAAATCAACTCATCCACGCCTCTGCACGGTCTCGTCAACAGCGCGGCGATTTTTGAAACGCTGTCACTGGAACAGACCACAGTCGAAGAATGGGAAAAGCACATCGCGATCAATTTGACTGCGCCATTTGTGTTGAGTCAGGCGTTCGCAAGACAGGCAGTGGATGGTGGGCGGATCGCTAATATCCTGGATTGGCGCGCGCTTCGCCCTGGAGCGGATCACTTCCCATATACGATTAGCAAAGCGTCGCTGGCTGCAATGACCAGGTCGCTTGCAGTGGCACTTGCCCCGAAGATTCTTGTAAATGCGCTGGCTTTAGGAGCAATCCTGCCCCCTTCTGATGGAGCCTCGAATCCCGAAATCATAAAAAATGTTCCAATGAAGAGATGGTCCCGGGAAAATGAAATCGAACGAGCGCTTATCTTTTTACTTTCCGGCCCAGAATACATTACGGGAGAAATTATCCACTTAGATGGGGGAAGGCATCTTGTGTAGAGAGCTAATAAATATTGCGCCAATGTGACTACGCGCAAAGCCTTAAGGAAATCAATTATGGATAAAGTTATGATCAAAGACCTGCTTGCCCGAGGGATTATTGGAGTTAATGATTGGGAACGAAAACGTCCTCAGGATATTTTGATCAACATTACTATATTCGCCGATACCAGACGTGCAGCTGAAACGGATAATATTAACGATTGCGTCAATTACAGCACAATAGCGAAAAAAGTTCAGGCTCACGCTGAAAGTTCAGAGAGACTCACAGTTGAGGCACTGGCAAATGACCTGGCGAAAATCTGTCTCGCAGAAAAGGGCGTACAAAAAGTAACTGTTCGAGTGGAGAAGCCTGGAGCAGTCCGATTTTCAGAGTCTGTTGGTGTGGAGATCGAACGAAGCCACGATGAACGAGTTGCATAAAGCTTATTTGAATTTGGGGTCAAACATACAACCTGAGGTGAATCTAGTAAAGGCAATTCATCTTTTATCTGAATATGGAGAAGTTCGCGACATTTCACAAGTGTGGGAGTCAAAATCGGTCGGTGCAGCTGGACCAAATTTTCTCAATGTCTGTGTTTTATTTATGTCCTTTTTCATGCAAGCTGAATTAAAGGAGCAAGTTATCCACCCAATCGAAGCCAAGTTAGGACGTGTAAGAAGTGAGAATAAATATATCCCTCGCACAATAGACATTGACATGATCCTTTTTGACGATCATCCATACGGTGACAAATTCCGGGAAGATGCTTTTGTAATTGTCCCGCTTGCAGAAATCTATCCTGAATATAAAAGTCCTAAAACTGGTGGACCCATTAGTGAAACGGCAGCGCGCCTCCGTCAGAAAGTATGGATTGAGGCTCGCCCTGAAGTACGAATTCAAATTCGTGGAGGCCGTTCAAAGGTCTAGAACTGAAGCGGCTCTGATCCACGTGAGATATTTGCTAAAAATTCCTGACGGGTCGCCAAGTTTGCACGGAAGGAACCATGCATTGCGGAAGTCGTCATCCGTGCATCATGCTTCTTTACGCCGCGCATCATCGCACACAAGTGTATTGCCTCGACAACAACTGCCACACCCTGCGGATTCAGTGTCTCCTGAACAAAATCCGCGATCTGGCGCGTCATTCGTTCCTGAATCTGTAGCCGACGTGCATACAGATCCACTATTCTAGGAATTTTTGACAACCCAATAACAGTTCCAGCCGGGATATAGGCAACGTGTGCGCGTCCAAGAAACGGCAGCATATGATGTTCACACAAACTATAAAACTCGATGTCGCGGACAAGCACCATCTCATCATAATTTACCTGGAACAATGCGTTGTTGATAATTCTTTCTGGCTCTTCGACATATCCGCTTAAAAGCTCCACATACATTCTGGCAACTCGATCGGGAGTGTTTTTCAAACCTTCACGATTTGGATCTTCTCCGACGACCTTTAGCAGGTCAAAAACTAATTTCTTTGCTGCTTCAATATCAATGCCTTCATCTACATTCTCACTCGCATTTTTATTGTCTGCTCGCATAATCTCTCCTTGATAAAACCAGCCCGAACAATGTCGGGCTGATTATTTACACCTTGACCGCGCGTTAACCAATTATAGGTTCGATCAAGCCATACGATCCATTACGGCGGCGATACAACACCTGGATGGAATTCTGTTCGGCGTTGAAGAAAATAAAGAAGTTGTCGTGTCCGAGAAGACGCATCTGCTCGGCTGCTTCATCCTCATTCATGGGTAAAACAATAAATTTCTTTCGCTTGGCTATCAAGGGAAGAAGCTCGCCTGTCTCATCAACGGGCAGTTCCTCCTCAACTACATCAGCGGCAGAACGTCCATCGCCGCGTCCGTGATAGTGTTTGCCTTTATAGCGATCGATTTGACGTTTTATTTTTTCCAGCGCAGCATCAAATGCGCCATGAAGGTCATCCCCACGTTCTTCAGTTCGGAGTAGAAATCCTTTCCCGCGAACCGTAATTTGCGCCACCTGACGATCATTTGCATTTCGGGCAGTCTTGACATGCGTAAGCTCTACGCGAATGTCGTCAATTCCGGGAAGGTGGCGTGGGAGCTTGGCCGCCTTCTTTTCGATATACTCACGCGTATTATCGGTCAGCCGCATATTACGAGCCAGTGTTTCGACTTTGTTCGCCATTGTACCTCCTGAAAAGTTATCAACTACCCAGGCCGGTAGTTGTCAAACACGAGTCAGATCGTGATGTGAAAGTGCACGCGCAATGGTTATTGCGTAAACCTCCTTCGCACCTGCGGATAATAAAGCATCAGCGCAAGCCAAGATGGTGGCACCAGTCGTAGCGACATCATCCATTACAACGACGGATTTACCCTTCACAGCCTGGACGTCAGCCCGATATGCTCCATCGACATTTTCCTGTCTCTGTAAAACGGTCAAGCCAACCTGGGAACGCGTTTCGCGCTCCTTCCACAACGCATTTGCGTTGTAATCGAGTCCAACTTTATACGCAAGGGGGCGCGCCACTAGCGCAACTTGATTATATCCTCGCTCTTTCAAGCGATTTTTTCCGAGCGGAACGGGTATAAGAACATCTACTGACCAGTCTAATGACCTAAAGAATTCGGTCATTTGATGACCGAACGCTTCGCCCAGCCCAATATTACGGCGATACTTCATGGTATGAAGGGCATTTTGCACTGGCGAATCGAAAACCGCCCACGATCGCATCATTCGATACGTAGGCGGCTTCGTTTTACATTTTTCGCATTTTTTTGCCCCTGCCGTGGGAATCCCGCACTTTTCACATAACGGCTTCTTAATATGTGGAACTCGCTCCTGACAGTCCGAACACCAACGCCATCCTGCCTTTCCACAACCTCCACAAACTGGCGGGAAGAGTAGATCCAGACCGCTCCAGGTCAATCGATGGATGCGATACGACCAGGGTACGTTGTTCACAACGGTAAAGATATTTTCAGCGATTAAAGCGAATTCATGATTTGAAGTGCAGCAGGTGTAAGAATGATAATCATGATGGAGGGAAAAATCAACAACGCCATCGGGATAATCATTTTGATAGGTGCCTTATGAGCCTCTTCTTCAGCGCGCTGTCGACGTTTCACACGCATCTGGTCGGACTGAATCCGTAAGACCCGCGCCATGCTTACGCCAAGTTGCTCACTTTGAATGATCGCAGCGACGAAGCTTGTCATCTCCGGAATTCCAAGCCTGTCAGACATATCCTTCAGAGCATCACGCCGGACTTTACCCAATTGAACTTCACGGATTGTACGGGCAAAAGCAAGGGAAAGCTGATTCTCCCATTTTTCACTTACTTTAGACATTGCCGCATCAAAACCAAGTCCCGCCTCAACACAGATGGTTAGAAGATCCAAGGCATCAGGCATGGCCTTTCGAATCTCGGTCTGGCGTCGGGTAATTCGGCTTGTAAGCATTAAGTGTGGAAGGAAAAAACCGGCAAATGCCGCGCCACCAATATACATAAAATTATCAGTAGGGTTTGAAGGCGGTGAAATTATGACCACTGCAATCAAAAAGCCGGCCAAAACCACCGCCAGAATAAACCGAATGGCAAGAAAGGTTGCCGCGTCAATTGGCCAGGGATTGCCTGCCAGCTCAAGCCTTCTGGCGGTATCTTGAATTGCTTTTTGAGGTGTGAAACGTGCAGAAAATTCCCCCAGGCGGCGAACCACAGGAATGATAACGCGTTCGCTGAATGGTTGTGATAATTCGATTTCTTCCAGGGATGTAACGTCACCTCGCTGAATAAATTCAGCCAGACGTGCCTGCAACGGATCATCCGCCTCACCAGCTGTACCCCTTCGCATGCTTACAACAATTACCGCGATCGCGGCAATCAAGACAACGGCGCCAAAAATGATAATGCCCATCTCATACCTCTATATCGGCAATTTTCATCATCACAAAATAGCCTGATGCAATCATTCCAACAATCGTGACAACAGCAATAATACCGCAAAGTGGTTGGGGCAGATTAGCGCTCTCATCAAAGAATGCACCGATATATTCAGGACTCACAAACCATAATGCAAGGCTGAGAAAAACAGGGATAAGAGATAATACTGCTCCAGACGTTCGCACCTGGGCTGTCATCACCCGGATTTCACCTTTGATTCGGACGCGTTCGCGAATGGTAAACGAGATTATGTCCAGGATCTCGGCCAGGTTTCCTCCAACCTCACGTTGGACATTCATTGCAGTAACAACAAAATCCAAATCTTCACTTGGGATGCGACGCAGTAGGTTTTCAAACGCTTTTTCCAGTGAGATTCCTATCTGCAATTCCTGTACTACGCGACGGAATTCATCAGATATTGGGGCAGGTAATTCTCGACTGACTGCTTCCATAGCCTGCATGGTCGAATATCCCGCCCTGAGTCCATTCACCATGAGATTCAACATATCAGACAATTGACCGTCAAACTTTTGAAGCCGAACGGTCTGCTGGCGTTTCACGTAGAAGCGAGGAATAAAGAATCCAATAATGGCGCCGATCACAAAGGAAGCGATATTCGGTTGTATTAACCAGGCAACAAATCCTGTTACCACAGTAGACATAAATATCAGAGCGTAATATTCGGCAACCTTGAATTTCAAATCAGCGCGGGCCAATTCACGGGCAATTCGATCCCCGCGTGAAGAGCTGGCCACTCTTCGGTTCAGCCATTCAGTAATGATGCTTCGGCCTGACTCTCCCTCAGCGGCTTGTGGTCTATCATCTTCAAGATAGCGCCCTAGTCGCTCCTCAACCAAAGAGCGTTCACTTGCCACAGAGACGATTACACCTATGATCAATAAGATCAAGATGACAACGCCTCCAATTATCAATATCATCGGACTCATACGAACCTACCTGCCATTCAAATGCCTAGTAACGGCGTCGTTCGCCAATGCCAAAAATCGAAGGAGGAAGATTTATGCCTGCTGCTTCAATCTTTTCCATAAATTTCGGGCGCAATCCAGTTGGGCGCAAACGACCAACGATCTGACCGTTTTCGACACCCGTCTGCTCAAATACAAAGATGTCTGTCATTGTAATGACTTCACCCTCCATGCCGCTTACCTCTGTAATATTCGTAATCTTACGTGTACCATCGCGCATACGCTCCTGATGGCAAATAAGATCTACAGCCGAAGAAATTTGCTCACGAATAGCCCTGGAGGGCAGATCCATACCAGCCATCAGGGTCATGGTCTCGAGGCGGGACAGGGTATCCCGTGGACCATTAGAGTGCAAGGTAGTCATTGAACCATCATGACCCGTATTCATTGCCTGCAACATGTCTAATGCGGCCTCATCGCGAATTTCACCTACAACTATACGTTCAGGACGCATACGAAGGGCATTGACTACTAAATTTCGAATCGTGATTTCGCCTCGGCCTTCGATATTTGGTGGCCGAGATTCCAAGGTTACCACATGCTCCTGGCGCAACTGTAATTCTGCTGCATTTTCAATTGTGAGAATTCGCTCATCTGAAGGTATGAAGCCAGAGAGAACATTAAGAAGCGTGGTCTTACCTGAACCAGTACCACCCGAGATAACAATGTTCAGACGTGCCTCAACACAAGCCTTGAGGAACTGAATGGCCTCTGGAGTGACAGAGCCAAACTGAACCAGTTGTTCGACAGTAATCGGGTTACGCGAAAACTTACGAATGGTAAGCACAGGTCCAACGAGAGAAATTGGTGGGATCACTGCATTAACACGAGAGCCATCCGGCAAACGAGCATCTACATATGGACTAGACTCGTCGATACGGCGGCCTAGTGGAGCAACAATGCGATCGATGATGCGCATCACATGATCATTATTTTCAAATGTCACAGGCACACGATGAACTTTACCCTTACGCTCAATGTAAATATTTTTGGCACCATTGACCATAATTTCTGTGATCGTGTCATCTTCCAAAAGAGGTTGCAATGGGCCAAACCCAAGAATCTCTGCGGCAATTTGCTCAAACAGACGAGCACGTTCGGGTCTTGAAAGAACGATGTTCTCCTCGGCAAGTATCTGTTCAAATAGATCTTGAATTGTCCTGCGGACATCATCAGTCCGTGTAATATCCATAGATGGATCCAGCTCGGAGAGAAGCTTATTCTGAACACGAGTTTTAAGATCAAAATACGAACCAGCTTGAGGTGATGTGGTCGGGGCATTTACTCGTCGCGCTTGCAGGGATGACAGACGCGAACCCTCTCCGCCCTTGTTATTGTCAGATGACGGTTGCCCAGATGAATTACCACTCTGCCCCTGTTCAATACGCTTTAAGAGAGACATCTTTCGTTATCTCCTTGAATAAATGTCATTGCCAGCTCTTTATCGCCTAGCCGGACGAATCGATTCGTCAGCAGACTCCTGAGCTGTCATGTGGGCCCGAACGCTTTCCGCAAGAGAAAAGATCCCTCGAGCTGCAGGTTGATTCTTGCTATCCAAGACGAAGGGCACACCGCGATTAACAGCTTTCGTAGCTGTTTGTTCATCCAGAGGAATAACGGATGCAACAGCTTGCTTGAGATTATCTGCAACTCTTTCAGGGGTTATATTAATTCGTTTATCGAATCGATTCATGACGAAGAGTATACGTTCGCGTTCAATTCCGAGCGTCTGCAATAAATCCAGAAACAGACGACAATTCTTGATGGCAGGAATATCCTGGGTAGTGACCAAAACAATGAGGTCACTCACGTCGATTGCTGCCAGAGTTACGTCAGTCAAGAGCGCCGCGGTATCCACAACTACATAAGCATATAATTGACGCAAATATTCGAGTACCTTGCCAAACTGTCCGCTCGAAACTCTTTCAGCATATTCCGGTCTGCTGGGTGCAGCGAGAATATGCAGACCTGAAGCGGCATGTTTAACCATAACCTCTTCCACGATCTCCGGGTCCAACTCTTCTGCTCTCGGGGCAAGATCAATTATTGTATTTTTGCCCTGCTCGTTGACAAAGACAGCTACATCGCCAAACTGAAGATTGCCATCAACTAAGACTACACGCGTATCCTCATTGTGCAACGTCAAAGCAAGATTAACAGCAAGCGTGGTGCACCCGGTGCCGCCTTTCGGGCTATAGACCGTGACGATTTTACCCAGTGGCCCACCATATCCTGCCACCGTTCCAGCATTTCCAGAAACCGGCGCGACAAATACTTGGGCATTTTTTGATCGCTCTGCTTGAGCCATTGAACCAGCGCGACGAATAGCAGAAATCAATTCGTCCCCCATTGGGGGCTTCGTCAGGAAATCCCGCGCCCCCGCCAGCATTGCCCGACGCATATAGTTCTGATCGCTTTGGACCGAAAGAATTACTACTTGCACAGCGGGTTGTTTTGAGCGGATTGATTCTGTTGCTGTGATACCATCCATATCAGGCATGTTGATGTCCATTAACACAACATCTGGATTTAATTCCTGAGAAAGTTGAATAGCCTCTTTTCCAGTACGTGCAACCCCTACCACATCAACATCAGATTCAAATTGTAATAGTTTCCGAACATTTTCTCTTGTTTCAGAAACATCATCAACAATCATAACTCGAATTTTTTCACCCGACGGCATTTGATCATTACCTCAATTTTTAGAATTACTGTTGGGGTTGAACAGTAACAATATCATTTGGCAACACGGGCGGTTGCAGCAAATCAATGCGGGGCTGCGAAGCGTATGGTAACTTCGAAGGAAGCGAAATATTATACTGCGTTAACATACTTGTGAGAGTGGCTGATTCAGCCGCAAACCGTGACGTATCATTCGGATTACGCAGAGACATGCTGAGCATCGCTCCGCTGTAAACAAAGTAATTTAAAGAAATTGAATCTTGCGGATTTACCATCAACGTTACTATATCGGGAGAGGCCTGCTGTTGAGCCTGGGCAGGGGAAGGTGTGGCGTTCGGATCAGTGGAAGGCGCTTGTAAAGCAAAATTGCCCAGCTTCATGACTACCACATCCTGCAGGATCATTTGGCAGACTAATCGAGGTCTTTGCGCTTCACCGGGAACTATATAAAACGGTTGTTGAAGAGTAGGGTCAAGTTCAATACGTCCCTGTCGTGTGGGGTGTGTGCCATCTTCTGCGCTAACAATTGCTTCCGATGATAGAACAGGTAATTGATTCTCAAGAAACCCAGTACCCTTAACTAGAGATGTAAGATTGGGAAGTACAGATTGATAAGCCGGATCCACATCAACAAAAAGCATACAGGCATTTACATTGACATGTGCCCCATCATTTACACCATAACCAACCAAAGAAAGACGATTTGTTGGAATTGCTGAGGCGACCATTCCCGACGGAATTTGTACGGCCCAAGCGGGCCCTGAAATCTCCACAGGTCCAGTACCTACCATCGAAGTTGTAATTAGTGTTCCTTGGTCCAAGGTGAAGCGTGCGGTCTGACCAACGAGAGCACTTTCCTCACCTGTAGTAAACATAACTTCGGCAACATTTTCAGGTGGAATGGAAAATGTTCCTAGCATTTCTCTAGTTATGGTTGTTCCTTGCGGAATATTTTGGGCAGCATAAAAAACGTCAGTGAAGGCGGCCTGAGTCGGTGCTGACGGAGTTCCGCCAAATTGGGTAAACACCAGGGCAAGCAAGGCTAAGCCTACAACAACAATCAGAACAAGGAAAATGAGTATTCGTCCGCGACGCATAGAGAAAATCTCCTCTCTTGACTTCCTTGCCAGCTATCTAGGCAGGTATTGCA
>DAINRK010000132.1:0-9972 GCA_036741855.1 Anaerolineales bacterium | reverse complement strand
GTCTGGCGCGGGCCGCTATGTATTTGTCATCGGCAATAATAGCGAGGTAGCTCGCTATTCGGGCGTCAACGTTCGCCGAGTAAAGATGACCCTGTTCATTATCTCGGGCGTAATTTCTGCTTTTGCCGGATTGTTATTAGCCGCCCGCCTGGGTTCCATACGAGGTGATACTGCCATCGGTACCGAACTCGAAGTTATCACAATGGTGTTGCTGGGTGGGGTCAGTATTTTTGGCGGCACGGGCTCACTATATGGCGTATTACTTTCGGTCCTGATCGTTCTGAATCTGCGCAATGGAATGGGCTTGCTCAATGTTCCGGGAGAAAATCAAACTGGCGTGATCGGCGCACTACTGATCCTGTCTGTGTTAGGACCCAATATCGTTCAAGGGATCAGAGAGACCTGGAACCGCCGCAATATTCAGCGCAGACGTCTTGGAGAAGAAAGGAAAGGAGGCTAATCAATCAACGGTATTTTCCTGTCAGCATATCAAACGAACGATTCCATTTAATCAAAAGGAGAAAGAAGATGATTAAAAAACTAATGACGATGGGGGTTGTACTGATGCTGTTGCTCTCAGCATGTGCGCCCGCGCCTACAGAAGCACCCGCGACTGAGCCTCCGGCAACAGAGATGCCGGCGACCGAAGCCCCGGCAACGGAAGCTCCAGCAACAGAGGCACCCACTGAAGCCCCGGCAACGGAGGCTCCATCAGGTGCTGTAGTCAAAGCCACCCCAGGGAATCAGCTAAATATGGTATTCCTGCCGAAATTCCTTGGCAACGCGGTGTTCGATGAGGCCCATGCTGGCGCGCTGGAAGCTGCAGAAGAATTGGGCAACACAGCGGAACTGCAATTCCTGGCTCCTGCCTCTGGTGGCGCAGGTTCCGATCAGATCCCGATCATCACCAACGCGACAACACAAGGCGTCAATGCGATCATGCTCTCGAACAACGCCGGTGACCAGGTCGCGCCTGCAGCGCAAGCGGCCCGCGACGCAGGTATCGCATTCGTCACATGGGATTCGCCAATTCCCTCCGCGGAAGGCGAGCAGGTATTTGTTGCTCAGGTGGATTTTGCAGAAACTGGTCAGGTGATGGCTGACATGGCGCGCAACATTCTCGGCGACGACGGCGGCAAGTTCGCTGTTCTCTCAGCTGGACCCGATTCTGCTAACCAGAACGCCTGGATCGCAGCGTTGCCGGATGTGTTGGCAAAACCGGAGAATGCTAATCTTGAGTTGCTGGAAGTTGTGTATGGCAACGATGAGACTGAAAAGAGTACACAGGAAGCCCTGGCGTTAGTCGATAAATATCCTGACATGGAATTGATCATGGCACCAACAACTGTTGGTATTGCTGCGGCTGCAAAAGCCATGCAGGATGAAGGTTTGTGCGATAAGGTGAAAGTGAGCGGCTTGGGCCTGCCCGCGGAGATGGTTTCCTTTGTCAAGAACGGCTGTTCTCCTGAGTTTGCCCTCTGGAGCTTCAAGGACCTTGGCTATCTGACCTACTACCTGACCTATATGATCGCAAGTGGTGACCTTCAGGGCGTAGAAGGTGAGAAGTTTGAAGCCGGACGGATGGGCGAATACACCATCGAAAAAGACCCAACGCGTCCTGATATCCCTAATGCTCTACGCGTCTTAATGGGACCGTTCAGCCAATACAACGCTGATAACATAGACGCAGCAGTCACTCCGTAAGCATTGGCCTATGGAGTCGGTTGATGACCGGGCATTATGCCCGCTTATCAACACTCATATGCAACGTTGATTACATCTACAACGTGGAAAACATCGAAAACTTCGTCGCATAAAAATAGATGTTCTAGCCCTTGCTCCTCTCTACTAGAGAGGAGCAAGGACACCCCCTCGAAGGATACCATGAACCGGGTTGGATTCCAATTCAAAGTTCGGCAGGAACATCTTGCAGAATACAAGGAACATCATAGAAACGTTTGGCTTGAGATGCTGGATGCGTTACGCGAGGCAGGCTGGCATAACTACACATTGTTCATGCGTACAGATGGCTTGATCTTTGGTTATTTTGAAACCGAGGAAAGCCTTTCTACCGCGCAGGCAAAGATGGCAGCCAAAGATGTTAATACGCGCTGGCAGGAATTCATGTCCCCATACATGGATGCAAATGCCCGTCCTGATGAGATGTTCGTTGAACTGGAAGAGTATTTTCACCTGGATTGAGATAAAGATATGGCGTCTTCACGCAACTATCTCGCCATTGACCTCGGCGCAGAAAGCGGACGCGCCATTATAGGTACATTGGATGACAAGCATCTTACGTTGACCGAAACCCATCGCTTTGTTAATGGACCTGTGAGATTGAATGATGGCTTGCACTGGGATGTGTTGCGACTTTGGTCAGATATCAAGGAGGGAATCGGTAAATCATCATCGAAAACGAGCAACGCATTGGAAAGCATTGGACTTGATACCTGGGGCGTCGATTTCGCACTCCTCGATAAACACGGGGCTCTGTTATCCAATCCATTTCATCACCGCGATGAACGCACAGATGGCATATTGGATGAGGCGTTCAAGTATATGTCCCGCGCCGATATCTTCGCCAACACCGGCATACAATTCATGCAAATCAATACGCTCTATCAGCTACTAGCGATGGTGTTCCAAAAATCTCCATTGTTTGATATAGCCAAGTCATTTGTCACTATTCCCGATTTATTTAACTACTGGTTGAGTGGAGAAATTACCAACGAGTTCACGAATGCAACTACAACTCAATGTTTTGACCCACATCGACGGACCTGGTCAACAGATATTCTTGGCGCTTTCAAAATTCCATCGCATCTATTCAAGCCGGTCACTGATTCCGGCACACGGATCGGGACACTCCTCCCAACAGTTGCGGAAGAGACAGGCGTTGTCGCGATCCCCATCGTCCTTCCTGCATGCCATGATACAGGTTCCGCAGTTGTTGCTGTCCCTGCACACGGACAGGATTTTGCATGGATCAGTTCGGGGACATGGTCCATTATGGGTGTGGAGGCGCATCAGCCAGTCGTCAATGAAAAAGCACTCGAATACAACTTCACGAACGAAGGCGGAGTATTTGGCACCTGGCGTTTTTCCAAGAATGTAATGGGATTATGGCTGGTGCAGGAATGCCGGCGCGAATGGATGCGTAAGGGCGAGGAATTGTCATTCGATGCTTTGATCCAGCTTGCGGTGGAGTCCGAAACGTTCCTGTCGGTGATTGATCCTGACTTTCCCGAATTTTTGCATCCAGGTGATATGTCAGCTCGCATACAAAAATATTGCGCGGATACTAACCAACGTGTGCCACAGACGAAAGGTCAAATCGTGCGAGTTGCACTGGAAGGCATTGCATTGAAATATCGTTGGGTGCTTGAACGATTGGAAGAATTAACAGGCCACCATCTCGACCCGATCCATATCATTGGCGGGGGAACAAAGAATCATTTGTTAAATCAATTGACCGCGGATTCTACTGGCCGAACTGTGATAACAGGTCCTGTAGAAGCGACTGCGATTGGCAATATTCTCATGCAAGCGATTGGAATGAAGCACTTGGGCTCGTTAGCAGATGCACGCGAAGTTGTGCGAGCGTCGTTTGAACCGGAAGTCTATGAACCGAAACATACAGATCAGTGGAACGAAACTAGTTCTCGTTTACAAAGCCTGATGAGATAACTATGCGGTATGTTCAGGTCCCTCAACTCGAAAAACCTGTCTCAGTCATTGGACTGGGAACGAACTCGCGCGCATTTACACCAGACATGTATGACCGCTCGGCCGAATTGCTCAACAAATTTCTTGATGCAGGCGGGAATTGTATTGATACAGCACATATCTATGGTTTTGGCGACAGCGAAAAAACGCTGGGCCGATGGATCTATGAAGTGGGGCGCCGCAACGAATTGGTATTAATCACCAAAGGCTGTCATCCTGCTGTCAATCGTGAGGATATATTTGGCAGTCCATGGGTATCGCGCTTCACACCAGAAGCCATGCAAACTGACCTCAGCGAAAGCCTAGAGCGATTGCATACTGATTATGTAGATCTCTATCTTTTACATCGCGACGATGAATCTGTGTCGGTTAGTCCACTAATTGAGGCGTTGAATCGAGAACAAGCATCTGGTCGTATCAAGGCTTTCGGTGCCTCGAACTGGCGCGTCGAACGCATTGCTGAAGCGAATGAATATGCATCGCAGCATGGGCTGAATGGATTCGTGATTTCCAGCCCAAACCTAAGCTTGGCAGAGCCAAAGAAAATGTTATTCCCTGGAACGCTATTTGCCGATGAGACAACACGTCAGTGGCATCATGCTCATCAATTTCCCTTGCTCGCCTGGTCCTCGCTGGCGACTGGTTTCATGAGCGGAAAATATAAGTCCGATGACACGAGCAACGAAAACATCACGCAGGTTTACTATTCTGAAGAGAATTTCGAACGCCTGCGGCGAGCACAGGAATTGGCGGCGCGCCAAAATGTGAGCGTTTCACAAATTGCACTGGCTTATGTATTGGGACAGGCATTCCCTGTGATTGCACTGGTAGGCCCGACGACGGTGAGCAATTTGGATGATGCGCTAGGCGCAGTGGATGTCAAATTAAGTCTTGAAGAAATGGATTTTCTTGAACTCAAACAAGAAACATTGAGCTGAAATGAACCGCATTTTATGTTATGGCGATTCGAACGTAGAACAGAGCGAATACACAAAATCAGAACAAGCAGTCGCACTCAAGGTTAAGGAGATCATCGGTTAAGCCGATGAATCGCATAGCATGGAAATTTCTATCATCGGCGTGGGCAAGGTCGCACAGGACAATTACATTCCTACACTTCTGCGGCATAAAGATGTTTCTCTGACTTGCTATTCTCGTACTTTCGAGAAAACACAGACAGTTGCACAGAGATTCGGAATACGCTCGGCACAGTCTCTCGATGAAATATTTCAACGACAACCCGAAGTAGTTTTTGTTTTGACGTATGTGGAGCAACATTTAGAGTCTACACAATCCTTGCTTCCTTTCAAACCGAAGCGTTTATTTCTTGAAAAGCCACTAGTTGCCAAAGCAGGGCAAGCTCACGTCACGCAGCAAGACTTCTGGGATGGAAAAGGCTTATTACTACAGGCTCAAGAAGTGGGGACAGAAACAGCCATGGTTTTCAACTACCGATTCTTCGACCAGATACAGCGCGCAAAGCGTCTGATTCAGGAGCGAAACCTTGGCGAGGCAATTAGCGTAGTTTGCCTCACTCACTTCGCATGCTGGAGCCATTGTATTGACCTCATTATGAATTTCGCGGGACCGGTACGTGAGATTTCCGCACATCAGGGCAATCAGGCTTATCCATTCGAAGGTGCTGAAGCAACTGACGTGGCAGCATCGTTTCTCATCGGCGATCATGCCACCGGCGTACTTCTCGGCACCAGTGGGATCAGTTGGAACCACCCTCTATTTGAATTGACCATAAACTTTGAAGGCGGACGTATTCATTTCCGCGACCTTGACCAGGATATGGAAGTGCTTGACTATCGTCAAAACATCCACGAATTATTCTCGCAGAGTCGCGATGAATCTCGTTGGGCAAAGTACAATCAATCGTTCGATAAAGCTGTTGATGCCTATCTCGACACCGTCCGTGCGGGTGCTCCGCCGCCGGTACCCGGTATCGCCGGGTTATTGGAATTGCAGTTTGAAGCAAGTATAAAGAAATCAATTGCGGAGGGACGTCCAGTCCTACCGTTGGAAGAATTCCCAACGGATCCGGTTCGCTGACAAAAAAGGATTTACAGAGGCAAATATGACTGTAGCAGAAACTCACATCACCGAGGCCTATGCACTTGCGCAGGAACGATACGCTGCCCTTGATGTGGACACCGAAGAGGCGCTTGCGCACCTTGATAGGATATCCATCAGCCTGCACTGCTGGCAGGGTGATGATGTGGGCGGCTTTGAAAACCCTGGTGGTGATTTAACGGGCGGCATCGCGGCAACGGGCAATTACCCTGGCAAAGCGCGAACCGCGGATGAACTCCGCAAGGACCTGGATGTGGTGTTTTCGCTGTTGCCTGGTTCCCATCGTTTGAACCTGCATGCCATTTATCTCGAAGCGGATTCAAAAATCGAACGGAATAAAATCGAGCCGAAACATTTTTCTGGCTGGAAAGATTGGGCGAAGGCGAATGGTCACGGTATTGATTTCAATCCGACCTGCTTCTCGCATCCTCTTTCCGCTGATGGATTTACACTCGCCCATCGTGACAAAGCGATTCGTAATTTCTGGATTGAACATTGCATTGCATGTC
The DNA here is from genome assembly GCA_036741855.1 of Anaerolineales bacterium. Lineage (GTDB taxonomy): Bacteria > Chloroflexota > Anaerolineae > Anaerolineales > Villigracilaceae > Defluviilinea. The sequence continues at coordinate 3,655 of DAINRK010000132.1, read as the reverse complement.
GCAAGATCGGTGAGTATTTTGGAAAGGAATTGGGAACTCCCGCGGTGACCAATATCTGGATTCCCGACGGATACAAGGACAACCCTGCGGATCGCCAATCGCCTCGACGCCTGCTTCTAGAATCGCTTGACGTGGTCCTCACCGAAAAAATTGATCCGCGTTACAACCTTGATGCTGTTGAACCCAAACTTTTTGGACTCGGTTCCGAGGCTTATGTTGTCGGCTCGATGGAGTTTTATTCCGCTTATGCCCTTACTCGCAAAATACTGTTGACGTTAGATTCTGGTCACTTCCATCCCACTGAGACCATCTCAGACAAGATCTCATCCTTATTGATTTATTTCGACCAATTGTTATTGCACGTCAGCCGCGGCGTGCGCTGGGACAGCGATCACGTTGTCACATTCAATGATGACACACAAGCCATCGCTAATGAAATCGTCCGCAACGACGCGCTCGAGCGAATCCACATCGGCTTGGATTATTTCGATGCCAGCATTAACCGCGTCGCTGCGTGGACCATTGGCGCGCGCAATACACTACGCGCGCTGCTGGTCGCTTTGCTGGAGCCGCAGGAAATGCTCAAGCGATATGAAATCGAAGGTGATTACTCCAGCCGCCTCGCATTGCAGGAAGAACTCAAGTCAATGTCATTCAGCGCAGTGTGGGATTACTATTGCATGAAGCAAAATGTCCCCGTTGGGATCGATTTTATGAATATTATCAAGGATTATGAAAAGAAAGAATTATCGAAAAGAAGTTAGATGTCATTGTGAGGGCGTCAGCCCGAAGCAACCTCCTCGAAGCTGGTAACCACCATTTCGCAAGGGGTTACTTCACGACGATCGCAATGATATGCATTATGCAGGAGAATGGTTATGACTTTAAGACCGAAAGAATTCAAACATGTCAATTATCTTTGGGAGGATGATGTCGCGAATCAACTCGATGCTGTAGAACGCCTGCGCTATCGTAGCAATATCCTCGGCTCGGACCAGCGCATCACAAACACGGGCGGAGGGAACACCTCGTCAAAAATCAAGATGACTGACCCCCTCAATGGCGAGGAAGTGGAGGTGCTATGGGTTAAAGGTTCAGGTGGCGACTTGCGTACGTCTACTCGTGCAAACTTTGCTTCGTTATATATGGATAAATTCCTGTCCCTGGAAAATATCTACAACAAAGCCGAAGTCAAAGGCGCGAAGACTGAGATCGAAGATGCGATGGTGGATATGTATCGTCATACCACGTTCAATTTGAATCCGGCCGCAAGTTCAATTGATACACCATTGCATGGATTGATTACGTTCAGGCATGTTGACCACATGCATCCTGTCTCCGTCATTGCGATTGCCGCGAGCAAGGATCAGGAGCGTCTCACGCAGGAAGTTTTTGAAGAGGAAGTCGGCTGGGTTCCCTGGCAAAGACCAGGTTTTGATCTGGGTTTGGTAATGAAGAATAAATTACAACAAGACCCTGACTTGAAGGGTCTTGTGATGGGACAGCATGGGCTGATCAATTGGGCGAACGAAGATAAGACTTGTTATGAGTTGACACTCTCGCTCATCGAAAAAGCTGCAAAGTATATTGAAAAACATGATAAGGGTGAGAAGACATTTGGCGGAGGGAAGTATCAATCGCTGCGTGAAGAAGAGCGCGATAAGTTGCTCGTTCAACTCCTGCCGAAACTGCGCGGGATGGTCTCGCAGAAGAACCGTTTCATCGGTACAGTCCATGCCACTGAGAGCGTGCTTCAATTTGTCAACAGCGCAGACGCGCCACGTCTAGCGGAGATTGGCACGTCCTGCCCTGATCACTTCCTCAGGACGAAGATCAAGCCTCTGTATGTGGATTGGGATCCGCAGAACGAATCAGCGGAGAGTCTGTTCGAGAAACTGGAAGTAGGTTTGGTCAAGTATCGAAGCGACTACGCTACTTATTACGAAGCTTACAAGCACCCGGATTCCCCTCCTATGCGCGATCCCAATCCGACCGTCATCCTGATCCCAGGCTTGGGGATGATCGCATGGGGCAAGAACAAAAGCGAAAGCCGCGTCACCGCCGAGTTCTATTCGTTGGCAATTGAAGTGATGCGTGCATCGGAGGCGATCAGTGAATATCAGGGATTACCGCGTCAGGAGGCCTTCGACATCGAATACTGGCTGTTGGAAGAAGCGAAGTTGAAGCGCATGCCGCCTGAAAAAGAATTCGCACGAAATGTGGTGGTGGTGATCGGTGCAGGGAGCGGCATTGGCAAAGCGACCGCACATCGTGTTGCTGCGGAAGGCGCGCATGTGGTTTGTGCCGATTTGTCATTGGACGCCGCACGAGAGACGGCTGCTGAACTTATCGAGAAATTTGGACTGGGCATCGGCGTGGCAGGGACTGGCATTTCAAACTGTGGATCTGCAATTGCATTGGATGTCGACATCACAAAACGTGACAGTATCAAGGCGATGTTCGACAATGTTGTTCTTGCCTATGGTGGCGTTGATAATGTCATCATTACTGCCGGAATTTTTGTGCCGCCTGACAAACATGGATATATTTCAGATGAGAAGTGGGCATTGACGTATGCGATCAATGCAACGGGTCCGTATCTGGTGGCAGATGAGGCAAAGAAGATCTGGCAGGCGCAGGGATTAAAGAATAGTCTTGTAATCACAACCAGTGCTAATGCCGCGGTCGCCAAGCAGGGATCATTTGCTTATGACACCAGCAAGGCGGCAGCGAATCATCTGGTGCGTGAATTGGCGATTGAGTTGTCGCCATTGGTGCGAGTCAATGGTCTTGCACCCGCCACCGTGGTGGAGGGGAGCAGTATGTTTCCACGGGACCGTGTAATTTCATCCTTGACTAAATACAACATTTCCTTTGATGAGAGCGAATCGACGGAAGATTTGCGCAGTAAGCTAGCAATTTTTTACGCCCAACGCACGCTGACCAAATCTCCGATCACATTGGCCGATCAGGCTGAAATGGCATACTTGTTGAGCAGCACTAAGTTCAGCAAGACCACCGGACAAATTATCAGTGTCGATGGGGGCCTGCACGAAGGCTTTTTGCGGTAGATCAATTGCATTTGTTGGGGTTGTTATGATCGAGCGGGAATTTGATCACGCGTCAACGAGAAATAAGCGACCGTTTGCCAGCCGCCCCACCACCAGCGCACATGAGCTTTTCCCAGATACAAATTATCATCCATCTGCACCAGTTCATCGAGTATTTGTCGAACGGTGAGCGCGGGATTTTCCTTTAGATCGTAATCTATCTTCAGAACAGTACAGTCAGCATCCATCAGTCCCGGCGCTGTATAGGTACGGAAAGCGAAGCATCGATAGGTCGCCGGCTCATCGGCGATAAAGCCGCGATAGAACGGGTTGAAGATTCGCGCCAGCAGATATGAGTCGCGTGTAAAGATATTGTCACCACGCTGTTCAGTGGCACTAAATGTTTTGCCGAGCCAGGGCATCCATGCGGCTGTAATGGATTGAAATAGTTGCGTCAGACCAGGGGCGAGATCGAGCGCAATCAATTCTCCGCGATATGGTCCATGTAGAGGTGGGTGTGGCGGTGTGCCGCTGTGAAAGAGCATGTTCAAAACTCTGAAACCCTGAGCACGATCCCGCTTTACCAGCATCTGCGCAGACTTCAA
>DAINRK010000131.1:5028-9983 GCA_036741855.1 Anaerolineales bacterium | reverse complement strand
GAGAAGGTTGGTAGGGAGGGGATGGAGAATAAGGCGGAGGCGACGCTTGTGACTGGCACGCGCCCGCGCAAACGATTGTCGCTATAAATAGAATGATCTGTCTTTGGTTCATTTGCCGCGCCAATTGAGTTCTATGTCATTGTACTTTATATGGAATCTTGGAACACAGGCTTCCGCTTTTCGACAAACGCTTTAATACCCTCCTGCCCATCCGAATGACGGGCACAATCGCTGATGCCTTGCCGTTCTAATTCCAGTTGGGTTTCCAATGTGTTGTTGAATGATTCAAGAAGCAATCTCTTTGACCAGGCAAATGAGTGTAAAGCTGATTTCGTCAATTCCTGTAGCATTGACATGGCTTCCTCAATCACTTTGTCATCCGGAACAACTTTGGTTACAAGACCCCAGGCTAATGCTTGAGCAGATGTAATGGGCTGATCGAACGCTGCGATCTCGAGCGCGCGTGCCAGCCCAACGAGACGCGGGAGCGCAAATGTACCTCCGCCGTCTATGCTCAATCCGCTTGAAGTGTAGGCCTGACGTAACACAGCAGACTCTGCCATCACACGGAAGTCACAAGCGAGCGCGAGCGAAAAGCCTCCGCCTGCTGCGATGCCATTGATCGCCGCAACAACAGGTTTGCCCATGCGGCGAATCTCTGTGATCGCGATATGAAATTGTTCTGCAAGTCTATCGACTGTAGAACTGGCCTCGCCAGTTTGCTGGCTGATCCATTTCAGGTCACCACCTGAACAAAATGCCTTGCCGTTTCCAGTGATCATGATTCCTTTGATAACATTTTCTGTTGCCAGGGTTGTCAGTGCATCACTCAATATCTCCATTAGCTCGAGGTTTAACGCATTGTAGGCCTCTGGTCTGTTTAGTACGATTTCTAAAATGTGTCCATGTTGTCGAGCGAGGATGGGATTTGCCATGGTGAACTCCTTTTATGAGGCTTTCAACGGTTCTCGTCTTCGCAACCAAGCTTCAGGTACTTCGGACGCAGATAACGCGACGATGCCGCCAACAATCGCGCAAATTGTATCGACATCACCCATTCCTTGGACTGTGCTCCAGAGGGCATCTTCGTAATTTCCCAGATGGTAAGCTGCATTCCACAGACAAAATGGAACAGTATCTTGCGCAGAAACTTCTTGGCCTGTGCCTAATTCTCTTACAGCATCCCAAAATGCTTCAGGTGGAATCTCCGTAGCTAGCTCAACTCGTGATTTTGTAATACCCTCAGGAATAAAAGGAAGGATCTCCTTTAAAAAATCTGACCCTGTTGGGTATGGTCGATTTGTGGCAATAGCGGCAGCAACTGCAACTGCAACCGCACCTGCTTTTCCTTCGATGTGTGCGTGTGTAACTTCAGCCGAAAGCTCTGCTTCCTTGGCTGCCCTTCCAAGATCATCATAGAAAAATCCACCAATTGGAGCGGCCCTCATAGCTCCACCGTTTCCGTAGGAACCGGTTCCGAACAATTTCGGTGAGATATCTCGCCAATATGCTCCCTGTGCCACCTCGCTAAGCAAGTGGTGCGCACCTCCTGCGTATCCACGGGCAGGATCTCTTTGGTATCTCCTGGCAAAAGCTCTTGCTAATGCATCCTGTTCGATTCGATGATGGACCTTGAGAACCTCCACAATAGACAATGCCATATGTGTATCATCGGTCCACTTCCACGGTGCAGTCGGTAAGTCTTCGAATTTCGTATAAAAAGGGGAGAGGTGGAAGAACAACTCGCCAAAAGCGTCACCAACGGACAAGCCATCTAAACTTTTTTCCGCCTTAAGATAACAATCATTTAAGTCCATGTTTATTTGGAATGCCTTTCATCGACGTATCACTAGAGGCACCCTCTTCTCTTTTACGGCACGAAAATGTCCACGCGACCCGTTATTCCCATTTCTGCTATCACTGTTCTACGAAACTGCCTTCATCACATAGACACTCATTGGCTCGCTCTTGCCTTTCAATGTGAGTTGGCGTTTTTCTGATCCTTCGAGATTCATATCAGAGACATACGCCTCCTCACTGATGAGAATCTCTCCTATTGCGGCTGAGGATGACAATCGCGCAGTAACATTAGGCGGATCTCCCAACACAGCAATATCCACGGCGTGTTCGTATGATCCCACCGAGCCGAGGAACGCTACTCCAGTGTGGACGCCCACTCCGATGGGAAGCCAGGGACCATCCGAACTGTCATGACCTGTTTCGTGCAATAATTTCTGTGCCGCGTCTATTGCCTTGGCGCGATGATTTGCACCCGCAAAGCCGGGAACGTATAAGCCGATAACTTGATCCCCAACCAGGCGATTTAGTAGAGCATCCGAGCGAATGAAAACCCGGTTTGCAACCCCGAAGAAGCGACTGATTAATTTACTGTACTCCATTGGACTCATGCTCGCAGCCAGCGGAGTTGAACCGCGCACATCTGCAAAAAGCATCGTCAATTCAATTTCAGTCCCGCCAACATACTGGCTAGTAAACCCGTAGCATTGGTTGCAGAGTTGGGGCGTCAAACTGGAGGGTCCCTTGCCGATCATCCTGAAAATCGCCCCACCAATTCCATGATATGGTCCGTTACAGAACTTGCAGCGTGGATCATTCGGAATCAGGCGAAAGATATTTCGCAGTAAGCGCGCGGGCAAGGCAGGATCTACGCCGGTAAGGACTCCGCGCCACCATTCTTCAGGCGTTAGATTTTTCGCCATATTTGAAGTGATTGTACCTTCCAAAGCTCAGAGGTCAGCGTGATAACATTTCGTCCACCGCGCTGACCAGTTCCCTCAAATTGCTTACCTTCAAAACATCATTACAAAGTGGCGCGTATTTAGTCATATCGCTGTCGCCATGCCACATCAGTGGGGGTTCCGGATTTAACCAAATGGTCCGCGCGGCGCGGCGAGACATCAACGAGAAAATATCAAGGCGCGGATCGTTGTAGTTGTTACGTCCATCTCCGACAACGATGAGAGTCGTCTGCCCGTTTAGCGTATCCAGATACTCCTTGTTGAAATTATCAAGCGACCAGCCGAGGTCGGTGTTGTAGTGTCCGCTGGGCATACGCCACAAAACGGAAGCAATTGCCTGGTCCGCGTCAGAACCGTTGAAGTCATCCGAAATATATTCGAGATGATCAATGAACGCGAAGGCATGCGTCTTGCGCACCTGTCCCTGCAGCGCGAACAGAAAACTCAACATCAACTCGGAACAAAATCGCATGGAGGTGCTGATATCGCAAATGACCACGATCTTTGGCTTGCGCGTTTTATCGCGATAATGGATCTCCATAGGCACGCCGTGATATTTGAGATTTCTTCGGATGGTTACCTTTGGGTCGAGTTGCCCGCTCTTGGCGCGTTTTTGCCGTAACGCGATCCTTGTGCGCAGTGCGGCGGCGAGCCGTTTCACTTCGCGTTGCAGGATCTTCTTATCGGAATCAGAGAGTGCCTCAAACGGGCGGTTCATCAAGTTATCCACGCCATCGGAGGGTGGTCGCTCGCTCATATTTTCGGCGATGCGCTCGCCAGCGAATTGCCTGATCTGATCTTCCATTCCCTGCAGGTTCTGGCGAATTTGGTCACGCAGTTGTTCAATGCGCTCCTTGCTCATTCCCATCTGTTGGAGTTGTTCCATCAATTCACGCATTGCTTCACGGACTTCTGGATACTCGAGCGCGCGCATCATGCGTTGCGCCATCCAATTTTGATAGCGGAGATCGTCAGTCTGATTCAGCCCAACCATCTGACCCAGCGCTTCCAATTCGGACTTGGTGAGTGGCTCTCCGTTCATCAGGCGTTCCATCCGCTGACGCAGACTCTGCGCAAACTGACGCAGCGCGTCCGCGAACATCTGTGCCTCTTCGGGAGTCATATCATCTGTGGGATTTCCACCCATCATCGGCGGTGGCTGACCCGTACCAAAAAAGAGTGGAAAAAGCTTATCAAAAACAGGAAGATCTCGCACGTCTTTGATGAGCGTAGAGCGCAACGATAATCTGAAATGCTCGCGGTCTTGAATCCCCATCAAGTCAACGGCGGAAAACGCCTCTGCACTTTCAGCAAGCGACACGCGTACGCCACTAGCGCGCAATGCAGCGATTAACTGTAAGATTCGAGATTCCATAAGAATTTTCCTCTACTAGTAAACTAAGGATTCCATTCAAGTGTAAGATATCGTAATTGCGGCTCGACCTTTATCGGCAACTCTTGAACTTCGACTGCCTCGCGCAACAATCCATCGACTGCGGCTTTGAGCGCGCGAATCAATTCGTCCCGTTTGAGCGACATTACCAGCGAGCTCTTAAACGGCTCAAGTACTTCAGGAGGAAGCTTATCGAACCCTCTGCCATACGAGACCGGAAGATTATGCCGGTGACAGGCAATGGCGAGAGCATAGTCGCGAGTGCTGCTGATCCAATACTCAGCTTGCCAGTAACGGGCACGTTCGATGCAAAAGCGCGCGCGTAATGCGTGATGTACTGCATATCCAAACAGTTCCTGGATTGATGGTGATTGAAGGTAGGGTTTCTCGACAGTGTTACCGAAAAGGAGTCTAAACTTTGGTCCAGTGGCGCCGAAATTAGAGGCCGGAGTAAACGAAAGGTCGAATTGCAGACAACCGGGAAGTAAGAACACTCGATAGATGGATGCTCCGCTTGGCAGGTCGAAGAGGTGAGCCGCATCGAACTCCTCGACGATTTGGCGCGTCCAGTCCTCCAAAACATCAAAGATCGAGAACTCGTCTGCGACACCAAACGTCAGGTCGAGATCTGACCAGCGATCTCCTTCGTCGAGTGCGAGTGAACCTACAGCAGCCCCAGCGACAATCCTCCTATCAGATTCAGCTAAGGCGAGCACGCGGTCGCGAATTTGATCCCGATCTTCAACGCTAAACACGCGACCTTCTGAGGCTGCCAACTTACCAGATAAGCTCAATTTAATAAC
>DAINRK010000131.1:0-5018 GCA_036741855.1 Anaerolineales bacterium | reverse complement strand
ACTCCCTTCGCAAATCCTCGTAGGAATTCAAACCGATCTTCGACGTAATCTCATTTTGCCAAAGGACTTCCAATTCTTTTTTGATCTCATCCGGCACAATCTCCTTTGACTCTCCCACTTGTCCATTTCGAACTTTGTTTAGTTGTCCATCAAGTGGCAATCGCATCGCCACGCTGCGTGCCTTGCGTATGAGATGGTCTTCGAATTGTTCCTTGTGCAACTGCATGAATTTGATATCAGACTGCCTCAACACAATTTCTTTCAGTTCCGTGTCCAACGCAATCCCGATAAATTCCGCCACCCTTTCGATAGTCCTGGGTAGGTCGCCCTTCATATTTTCAAAGCAAAGTGGAAGTACATCCGGGTCGTGTCGACGTTGCCAAAACGCGAGAATATGCTCATGGATTCCACGCCCGGGGATGAAATCCTCACGCGCAAACTCTTCCAGGCTGACAGAATCCTTATCGAAAAACATCTCGCCCATGAAGTGATAATCAGAAACAAGCGCGTCGCAGGGATCGCGTACCACTACGATGTATTTGCCACCCTTTGGCACCTCATTCAAGTTGCTATGGGTTTTGAAGGCGCGCGGCGGCTCCGCAACCTGCGGCGCGTAAATGTCGATGCCCAGATCATGGGCCATGTTTATCCAGGGAACAACCCGAGAGATTTCATCGAAATCCATCGAGCCGCGTGTCCGCAAGCCGTGAACAATCTGCTGCATCCAAGTTGTTCCACATTTTGGCGGTGTCGCAATGAAAACATCCGTTGGATTTGGCTTATAGTCCAGTCCACGTTGCCAGCCTTCGGACGTCGCAAAGTTTTGCATGCGTTCATGCATCTCTTTAATGGATGTAGGACGTTTGAAATATTTCTGATGATTCATGATGTATTGGCTCGAAAGCTAATTCCCAGAAAATCTTCCGAAGTCATCGGGTCTTTGCCTTGGCGGTGGAGGATTGATAAATTGCCTCTTTGCCTTTTGCAAATCTGCCTCATGTTTTAATAAGATCGAAACCGTGTCTTCCAATGTGTTCTTATCCAGGTTTTTGGCATTCAACGCAACCAGAGCGTTCGCCCAATCTAGTGTCTCGCTAATAGACGGAGATTTTCGCATATCTCCTCTCCTCAACTTCTGCACAAACTCTACTGCCTGTTGTGCGAGCTTCGGATTTAGGTCTGGCACTTTCAATCTCACTACGGCAAGTTCCTCTTGTAAAGTTGGATAGTCAATGAAAAGATACAAACAGCGTCGTTTCAACGCTTCGGATAGTTCACGCGTGTTGTTGGATGTAAGCACAACAAACGGTCGGTGTCTTGCCGTCAGTGTGCCTAGTTCGGGAACGGATACTTGAAAGTCGCTCAGCACTTCCAATAAAAAGGCTTCGAATTCAGCGTCCGCGCGGTCGATCTCATCGATCAGCAAGACCGACGGCTGTTCACTCATGATCGCTTTCAATAGTGGACGCTGCAGCAAGAAGCGGTTAGAGAAGAACACGTCCTCCTCTTTGGCTAGTCTATCAGCAGCTTCAGCAAGGGATGCTGCTTTGCCAAGCGTGTCATTCAGTTTGTCGCGCAGAAGCTGCGTGTATAGTAATTGTTTCGAGTATTCCCATTCATATAACGCCTTGGACTCATCCAACCCTTCGTAGCATTGGAGGCGGATCAACTCGCGCCCGGTTGAGCCAGCGATAGCTTTGGCAAGTTCTGTCTTACCTACCCCTGCAGGTCCTTCTGTAAGGAGTGGTTTTCCAAGTTTTTGAGCGAGATAAACGATTGTGGAAATTTCATTCGACGCGATATATTTCTGTCCATTCAGGGAAGCTTTTACTGAGTTAGTTGTATCAAAAGGATTATTCATTTAGCACCTATGTTTCAGAAAAGTATACCCCTGTTTGAAAAATGAGACATTAATGGATCTTATTAAAAAGACAGATGAAGGAAGAAATAGCCCAAAATTACCCCTTGTTTTTTTAGATTGCTATGGGCTGGGTGATTGCCTGTGTGCTCCCAAGTCTATATCGTTATAGGTAAGAGTAAAACTCGGACCAAAATATCGAGCTATCAGCTCATCAAGTATCCCTTGAACGCGCATATCCTGAATCGCTTTATTAACTGGCTCGACAAGATTGCTGCCCTCGGGGAATACTACAGCAAACTGATCGCTTGACAAAGATGTACCGATGAACTCCAGTTTGATTGCCTGTTGTAAATCGATACCCGAAACCGTGCTCTGACCTTGGACCTGATCGGCGATTGCCGCGTCGATGTCACCGGTAGCAAGGGCGTAAAAGACAGAGGAATATTCCTTGTAGGTCTTGATGCGGTTCTCAGGAATATATTTCTTCGCAGCATCCAAATTTGTGGAATTCTCCAGGGCGCCTGCGATCAATTTCTCATTTGCATGAAATTCACCGATATCGGAAAAGCGTGTTTCACCCTTGCGTACAACCAAAAGCTGCTCTATGTTCAAATAGCTAACTGAGAAGTCAAGATTTTCCCTGCGTTCTTCTGTAATGGTAATTCCCTCGGACGCCGCGTCATATTCTCCTATTCTGATCTTATCGAGCATGGTTTCCCACTTCTGTTCGATGAAAACGGGCTTACAGTGCAAGCGGGAACAGATTTCCCACCACATGTCATAATCCATGCCTCCAGGTTGATTCGTGTCAAGGAAAATATAGTTATAGGGAAGAATACGGTTTTCGACCGCGATTTTGATTTCAGTGCAATCCAGGTCGACGAGCGCGCTGTTGCTGTTCCCGAGGCAGTCATACGTCCATTGCGTGTTGCCAGTCGACGTTGTCAGAATCTGGGCGATATGCTCAGTTGGATCATCAAAGTGAGCTGCGGATCCATTATCTTTTTTCAATCTGGAAGTCAGAATAAGAGTTCCGGATAGTGCTGCAAGAGTAATGGCAATCATCCAAAATCGTGGTGATTGAAGAAGTATCTGGCCTCGATTAAGCCAACCCGTATTTAGCCTCGAACTGGAAGTGCTCATGGCAGCCTTGAAGTCCGCAATCATCTGCCCGGCTGTGTCGAAGCGATTTACCGGGTTCTTGGCAAGAGTCTTCTCAAGCACAGCCTGGACTGCTTGCGGGAGATCAGGTCGAAACTTACGTATATTAGGCACAGGCTTATTTATGTGGGCCGATAACATTTTGTAGGGTGTTTCTCCCTGAAAGGGTAACCTGCCCGTCAGCATCTCAAACAGGATAATCCCAAGGGCATAGATATCTGCTCGTTTTGTTGATTTACCACTTTGCGCTATTTCTGGAGCCATGTACGCCGCTGTTCCGGTCATCATCGTATTCGTCAGCTCCAGTTTTCCCTCCGAAAGTTTAGCAAGACCAAAGTCGGCAATATAGGGATGGTTATTCTCATCCATCAATATATTGTTCGGTTTAAGATCGCGATGGACGACGCCTTTTGAGTGAGCATAGTCCAATCCTTCACAGATCAGATCCATCAAACGAATTGTCTCTTTATCAGGCAGACCCTTTGGCGCATTGTCGATTCGCTCCGCTAGGGTCAGGCCTCGCATATATGCCATCACGATATAAAGCTCATCATCTTGTTTGCCAAAATCGTAGACCGGGATAATTTGCGGGTGCTGAAGATGCGCAATCACTTCAACTTCCTTAGCAAACCGATTTACAAAACTGGCGTTCTCCTGTAAGTCGGACGCTAAGACTTTGATTGCCACTTCCCGCTTGATGGATGGTTGGTATGCAAGATAAATTTTTGCCATTCCACCCTGGCCGATGGACTTGATGACCTGATATTGTCCAAGTGTTTTACCACTAAGATCAGACATGTATTCCCTTTGGCGTCTAGGATTTACTACACTTGCAATTATATCTAAAAGGTTGAATTAGGGATGCAATCCAAGTTTTCGATAAACAGTGAGATTTCTATCAAGCTCCTTTTGTAGTGAAAAACAATCGATGATCGATTGCCGGGCAGCCTTGCCGAGACGTTTCCGAAGTTCAGCATTAGCCAATACTTTATCTATTGCTCTTGCCAGAGCGTCACTATCTTTAATCGGAACAAAGATACCGTTTTCACCATCTTTCACCACATCCAACATCCCTCCAACGGAAGTAACGAGGACAGGTCTTTCGCAAGCCATTGCTTCTAGCAACGCATTCGGCATTCCATCTCTCAAAGACGGATGCACAAACACATCCATCAGGGAATAATATGCAGGTAAGTCATTGGGTGAGATGTAGCCAGTGATGATGATTCGCGAATCGGGATTCGATGCTTGGAATTCGGCAACGGTTTGTTGATCTTCTCCCGCTCGTACCTGTCCAACAATAAGCAAGGCAGCGGGGCGTATCTTATTGACCTGCGCGTAGGCATGGAGGAGAGTCCGTAATCCTTTTTTCTCGCGGAGCTCACCCGCGAAACCAATCACAGGGACATGGCTCAAGCCATCTGGAACTCGATATAGTCCAATTGCTTCTGCCAGCTTCTCATTCCTTGCCGTTGGCTTGAAATAGTCTGAGTCGATTCCATTTGGAATCAAATTAATTTCACGGTCAAAAAATGCTCTTGCTCTATTTACCAATTCACTGGTATTCGTTGTGAGAGCACTTGCGTTCTGTAGCGTGTACATCACATGGGAAAACTTTGATGGATCGAAAGCAGCGCGCTCAATGTCATTGCCGCGAATCGAAATAACACTTGGCAAATCTAAATATTTCCCCGCATACGTCGCGACGAAGCCTGCCTGTGTGAGGAAATACGCGTGCAGGACATCGAATGCACTGCGGTGATGCTCTCCGACAATCAGTTCAAACCAATCCACGAGCGAATCGTCGGCGCGTTTATGCGCGCCGAAGCGTGTAACAATGACGCCGTCGCTAGAGAGAGTCCGTATTTCGGAGGGGGGCAGGATGAGGGTCGGCGAAAAGACCTGGACTTCATGTCCAGCCGATGAAAGCAAACGCGCGAATCGTGCAGCCGAGATTGCGAGCCCACCGATGTCTGGTGTATACTTTTCAGAGAGG
>DAINRK010000130.1:0-10025 GCA_036741855.1 Anaerolineales bacterium | reverse complement strand
ATGTAGTGCAGGCGACCTTCGATGCACTTGGACAGTTGAAGTCCCCTCAGGAAGAAGCCGCCCGCCGTGGCAAGAATGTGAAGGACCTTCTGCCGTTCTGGGAACGGAGGAAACAAAATGCCTAAGAAGGAAACCGGAGATAAAGTGATTCGTGTTACGTTGGTGCGTAGCCCGATTGGTTACACAAAGGATCAAAAGGCAACTGTGCTGGCTCTCGGTCTTCGCCGCATGCACCAAACCATCGAACACAAAGACAACCCGGCTTTGCGTGGGATGATTCAAAAGGTCATCCATTTAGTTCAAGTAGAAGAGTAGAAAAGATGAAACTACACGATCTCGTGCCCAATCAGGGCTCTAAGAAGAATCGAAAACGTGTTGGGCGTGGCATTTCTGCGGGGCAGGGTAAGACGGCCGGACGAGGCACTAAAGGTGAAGGCGCGCGCTCTGGCTCGGGAGGCAAAGCATATCGTCAGGGCGGCAATCTCCCGTTCTATCGTCGCTTACCATTTATGCGTGGTCAGGGATTTACGCCACGTAATCAGGTAGAGTACAACGAGGTCAATTTAGATCAATTGACCGAGTCGTTCAAAGCAGATACCGAAGTCACCCCCGAAACTTTGGAGAAAGCTCATTTGCTTCGAGATTCCCGCAACCCGGTAGTTATTCTGGGACGCGGTGAAGTGAAGGTAGCACTTAAAGTGCGCGCACATCGTGTCAGTGCTGGCGCCAAAGAAAAGATAGAAAAAGCCGGCGGTAGTGTGGAGTTGATTGGTTAGTATGGAACTGAGAGGACTCTAAAATGCCTGAAAAGAAACAATCAGCCTGGCGCTTCTTATGGCGTTCGGAAGATATCCGCAGAAAGCTGCTCATTACTTTGGGCATCTTGATCCTTTTCCGTATTGCGGCGAACATCCCTGTGCCAGGAGTGGACCGCGCTGCGCTCCAAGCATTCTTTCAATCTGAAACTGGTTCGGGAGGCTTTCTGGGCTTTCTGAATTTACTTTCCGGCGGTACGATCCGTAATTTCTCTCTTCTATCGATGGGTGTTTACCCATATATCACTGCTCAAATTATTTTACAGTTACTTATTCCAATTATTCCAGCCTTACAACGTCGAATGCAGGAGGATCAGCGCGAAGGTCGCCGTTGGATGGAAAAGTGGACATATTATCTTTGTGTACCTATGGCTTTGCTATCAGCAATCGGTCAAATTAATATATTCAATTCCATTGCTCAACAGCCAATTATTGCGTTTGGTTTTACTCAGGACTTATGGCTGCCCTCACTGACGACCCTTGTTGTAATGACCGCAGGGACAATGTTCGCGATCTGGCTTGGAGAACTGATTTCGGAATACGGCATCCGTGGCCAGGGCCTGTCTCTTGTTATCTTTGCGGGGATTGTGTCGCAAATCCCAACCAATATTGGCAGGCTTTGGCTGGATGAACAAAATCGCTGGATCCTATTAGGAGTTATGGTTATCGTAATTGTGTTGACGGTCCTCGCAATTGTTTATGTTCAACAGGGTCGCCGCAATGTACCGATTATGTACCCTCATAAGAGCCAGGTTTTTTATGCCATGCAGCGCGGCAAATCAGTAAAGATGCCTCAGCCAATTTTGCCGTTGATGGTTAATCTTTCGGGAATGATCCCGCTCATCTTTGCCAGCGCTATATTACAATTTCCGGCTATTGTTGCAAGTTATTTTGTCCGGTCAGAAACTGCATGGATAAGTACACTCTCAACCAATATTCAGAATTTCTTTAATGCAACAGGTACAAATTCGTGGGGATACTGGGTCTTATACTTCCTGATGGTTGTCGCCTTCACTTATTTCTATACAACAGTGATATTTGAGCAGCAAAATTATGGTGATAACCTGAAGAGATCAGGAGCTCAAATCCCGGGTGTGCATAGTGGTGCAGCGACTCAAAAATATCTGAGTCGCATTCAAAGCCGCATCACTTTACCGGGCGCACTATTACTGGGTATTGTAGCGATCATGCCATTCCTTCTGCAATTGATCCTGCCTGCCGCTAGCAATTCAGTGGGCCTGTTTTTAGTGACTTCTTCGGGTTTGTTGATTGTCGTCGGAGTTGTCCGCGATACCTTTATGAATATAGAGGCTGAACTTAAATTACATGGCTATCAGGAAAAACTACTCATCAGCTAGGAGTGTGCATGGTGACCTTCATTGTTCTCCTCGGTCCTCCAGGTGTTGGTAAAGGTACGCAGGCTGAAATATTATCTGAAAGGACCGGCCTCGCTCATATATCATCGGGCGATCTGTTTCGTGAGAACCTTAAGAATCAAACTGAACTGGGAAAACTGGCCCAGACATACATGACCACGGGAGAGTTAGTCCCGGATGATGTGACGATTGCGATGATTCGAGATCGCCTCAGCCGTCCGGACACTAAAGAGGGTGCCATTTTGGATGGTTTTCCCCGCACTCCGGCGCAGGCAGAGGCGCTTGAGCTTATGTTGAGCGAATTCAATGGCCAGGTTGACGCGGTTCCGGTCATGATTGTGGCGAACGATGAGCTTGTCGAGCGTCTGAGCAATCGTTGGACTTGCCGTGCAGGTGGCCATATTTTCAACGCCAAAACCCATCCGCCAAAAGAGACTGGCAAATGTGATTTCGATGGTTCAGAGCTTTATCAGCGTGATGACGATAAGGCAGAGACCGTGAAACACCGGATCCAGGTCTATATGGACCAGTCTTTGCCATTGCTATCCCATTATCGGGATCGTGGCAAATTGATTGAAATTGATGGAATGCAATCCATTGAGGATGTAAATGCAGCCTTGATGGATGCCTTGAAGAAATAAACTTATGAGTTGGGCCCGCCAGATCCATCTTAAGAGTACGGCCGAATTGCAGATTATGCGCGAAGCGGGCCGTATCAATGCAAGTGTGCTGGCGGCTGTAAAGGAATGTATCAAACCCGGTGTTTCCACTGCTGACCTCAACGCGGCTGCTGAGGAAGTGCTAAAGAAACATGGATGTGTATCGCCATTCAAGGGATACGGTCACCCGCCGTTCCCGACCTCAATCACAGCCAGCATCAATCAGGAACTTGTCCATGGCATACCGAGCAGGAAACGCAAACTCAAAGCCGGCGACATTGTCTCGATAGATTGCGGAACAGTTCTGGAAGGTCTGGTAGCTGATTCAGCCTTTACCGCTGGCGTAGGAGAAATATCTCCCGAGGCTCAGGAACTTCTAGATGTTACACAGGGCGCTCTGAACGCGGCGATCGAAACAATGTGCGTAGGCAATCGTACGGGAGATGTTTCTGCGGCGATCCAAAATTATGTGGAAGGCCGCGGATATTATGTGACCCGGGAATATACTGGTCATGGTGTTGGAAGACAAATGCACGAAGGACCACAAGTCCCTAATTATGGCAAACCTGGCACTGGACTCCCGCTAAAAGCGGGTATGACAATTGCTATCGAGCCGATGGTACTTGTAGGTACAGAAGATACACGTGTCCTTCAGGATCAATGGACGGTGGTATCTGCTGATGGATCATTGACGGCCCATTTTGAACATTCAGTGGCTGTTACCGAAGGAGAACCTCTAATCCTGACTGTCCCTTGATCCAGTCATGTATTTCGTGTAATCTGGACGAAAGCTAGACGAACGTGTATAATTAAAATCTTGGCTACAAGCTGTAGTAATAATGGAATATTGCAAGGAGTGTTGTAATGAAAGTTTCACCGTCAATACGGAAACGCTGTGCCAAATGCAGAATCATTCGGCGCAAAGGCAGAGTATTTGTGATCTGCGAAAACCCAAAGCATAAGCAACGACAGGGATAGGGAACCATGGCGAGAATTGAAGGTGTAGATCTTCCCCGCAACAAGCGCGTTGAAATTGGCCTAACTTATTTATACGGGATTGGGCCCACGCGTGCGCAAGCGATCCTAACTCATACCAAGGTCAATCCTGATACAAGAGTTAAGGATCTTTCTGAAGCTGATGTTGCCGCGATCCGCGAGTATGTTAGCAAGAATTACAAAGTGGAAGGCGATTTGCGCCGTGAAGTGCAGATGAGTATTAAGCGACTCATCGAAATTGGGTCTTATCGCGGCATGCGCCATCGCCGTAATCTGCCAGTTCGCGGTCAGCGAACACGCACAAATTCCCGTACCCGTAAAGGTACGAAAAAGACCGTTGCCGGGCGCGGACGCCGCCGCGGTGCGAAGAAATAAGAGGTTGAAGAAATTATGGCTCAAAGTGTACGTTCCACGCGCCGAGTTGCCGGTGCCAAAAAAACCAGACGCGCTTTGTCATCTGGGCAGGTGCATATTTTTGCATCCTTCAACAATACGATTGTCACTGTAACAGATACAGAAGGCAATACAGTTGCATGGGGAAGTGCAGGTTCGGCCGGTTTTAAAGGTTCGCGCAAGAGCACGCCTTTTGCGGCACGCCTTGCGGCCGAGCAGGCCATTAAAGCTGCACAGCAACTAGGAATCCAGGAAGTTGATTTGTTTGTCAAAGGTCCTGGCCCTGGACGCGAAAACGCAATTCGCGCGGTACAGGCAATGGGATTAAGAGTCCGCTCAATTTCCGACATTACTCCGGTACCGCATAATGGTTGTCGTCCGCCTAAAAAGCGACGCGTATAGTTAAATTCAGAGGAAAGTAATTTATGTCGAAGAATCTTAGTCCGGTTTGTAAACTTTGCCGGCGCGAAGGCGAAAAACTTTATCTCAAAGGTGAACGATGTTTCACACCAAAATGTGCATTTGAGAGACGCAGCTTCGCGCCTGGCCAACATGGACGTACTGGAAGCCGCGGTGGTGGCAGCCGAACTGGACGCGAGTCCGATTATTTGAGGCAGCTGCGTGCCAAACAACGTGCCCGCCGCGTTTATGGCGTCTTAGAGCGCCAGTTCCATCGTTATTATGAAATCGCCAACCAGCGCCATGGTATCACTGGTACAAATCTGTTACAGATCCTCGAATCCCGGTTGGATAATGTTGTCTACCGTCTTGGGTTTGCCTCCAGTCGATCTCAGGCACGTTTGTTGGTGACTCATGGTCACTTTACTGTGAATGGACGTCGAACTGATGTTCCCTCCATGCTTCTCAGAGATGGTGATGTTGTGGCCGTACGTGATGGATCACGCGGCTTGGAATATTTCAAAGTGCTTGGCGATCTGGCGGATGCTCGTACCTCGCCGAGCTGGTTAAATCGCGACACAAAGCAGCTGTCTGGTGCCATTCAGCGCTTGCCCGAACGCGCTGAGATAGATGGCAGTTTGAATGAACAGCTCATTGTTGAATACTACTCACGGTAGTAGTCGGTTTTCCTTTTGCTGGTACGCCAGCGAAGTTTATTCTGTTTATTACAGGGAGAGGTGAACCGTGACCGGTATCACGAATATGGTTATGCCGAAAATCGAGCGTGAGGCTGAAGCTCGGAATTACGGTAAATTTGTTATCAGCCCTCTTGAACGTGGCTATGGTGTTACATTAGGGAATTCCTTACGCCGTGTTCTGCTCTCTTCGTTGGAAGGAGCCGCTGTTTCGTCTATCCGTATCGCGGATGTGTTACATGAGTTCAGCGACATTCCAGGCGTCCGCGAGGATGTAATTCAGGTGACTCTTCAGGTCAAGCAGCTACGACTGAAACTTGATGGCGTGGATAGTACTCGCATGCATCTGGAGGTCCGTGGTGAAGGCACAGTGACAGCAGCAGATATTATTGCGCCGGCTGAAGTTGAGGTTGTTAACCCTGAATTGTATCTCTTTACGGTTGATAATCCTAAGACGAAGCTTGACCTTGAGTTTACAGTAGAGCGTGGACGCGGATACTCGCCAGCCAATGAACGCAGTGGACATATGCCCATCGGAGAACTGCCGATTGATGCAATCTTTAGCCCTGTCAAACGCGTGAACTGGGAAGTAACGTCGGCTCGCGTGGGCCAAAGTACAAATTATGACAAACTTAACCTGGAGATCTGGACGGATGGCACAATTTCTCCGGAAAGAGCACTAAGCACGGCTGCGAAACTAATTATTGATCACCTGCGCTATATTGCGGGAGTAAGTGAAGAGACGCTTGCGATCTCCATTGAAAAGGAAGTAGGTGGCAGCCGCATCACCAGCGAATTGGCTGATACACCTGTAGAAGCTCTTGACCTTTCGGTGCGAGTCTTCAATTCGTTGAAGAGGACCGGCATCACCACTGTTGGTGATGTGCTTGACCTGCTAGAAAAAGGTGAAACAGCTGTCATGTCCATTCGCAACTTTGGTGAGAAGAGCCTCGATGAGTTACGCCAGAAAATGCGCGAAAAAGGCTACATGAAAGACGAAACGAGTACTGCGGAGTAATTTGCAATGCGACATCAAGTATCAGGTTATAGACTTGGGCGAACAACAGGTGCACGACTTGCGCTTCGCCGAAATCTAATTAAACAATTTTTTACGCATGAGCGTATCCAGACCACGCGAGCAAAGGCAGCTGCAATCCGTGGAGAAGCCGAACGCCTCATTACTATTGCACGCAATAGCGCGCAAGGCAGTGATATCGACAAGGTAAATGCGCGTCGACTGGTGGTCTCCAGATTGGGAGATAACCAGCTTATTAAACGCCTCTTTGATGAAATTGCTCCACGATTTGCGAATCGTAATGGCGGTTATACACGTCTGCTGAAGCTTGGTCCCCGTATGGGTGACTCGGCTGAGATGGTTATTTTGGAATTAGTGGAAGAATAATTTCTGCTCATCCTGCAGTTGAATTGCTGGATGATCAAAAAATGGCACGTTACCAATTGACTCTTGCCTATGATGGCACCGAATATTTCGGAAGCCAACGGCAGGCGAAATCCAGAACAATACAGGGTGAGCTCGAAAAAGCCCTGAGCAAACTGGGATGGACTGGACGCTCAGTTATCATGGCGGGACGGACGGATACGGGCGTTCACGCGATGGGTCAGGTTGCCGCCTTTGACCTTGACTGGTCTCACGCGGAAGAGGATCTCGTCCATGCGTTGAACGCGGCGTTGCCCCTAGATATAGCTGTGCAGAAAGCCAGGATGGTGCATCCAAAATTCCATCCACGTTTTGATGCAACTTCACGTTGTTATCACTATAGATTATTCTGCCACCCATTACGAGACCCGATCCGAGAGCGTTTTGCCTGGAGGTTATGGCCTGAAGTGAATGGCCCTGCCCTTGCAAAGAATGTAATGCTGTTTCTTGGTACGCACGATTTTTCCGCCTTCGGTTCCCCCACCACTCCCAAAGGCGAAACCGTGCGAACCGTGATGCAAGCCGGGTGGGCGCAAGCCAAAAAGGACGAATGGCGTTTCGACGTTCAAGCCAATGCCTTTTTGTACCGAATGGTGCGAAGGCTGGTTTTCGTGCAGGTGGTTGTTGCACAGGGAAAAATTTCGGCTGATGAAATTGCCGATGCTTTAGCAAACCCCGCAACGGCAACGACGCGAAGCCAAATTCCAGCGGGACTGGCTCCTGCACATGGACTAACGTTGGTCCAAGTAACATATGATGAGTCAATTGGTCAATAAGAAAAGAAACGGAGATCAGAAAGTGTACAAGTCGTACTATCCGAAAGCAAGCGAAATCGATCGCAAATGGGTGCTGGTTGATGCCGATGGGCAGACCCTCGGTCGTGTTGCCACTCGTATCGCGCACGTTCTGCTTGGCAAGCATAAACCGAGTTTCACGCCTGGAGTGGAGATGGGCGATTTTGTTGTGGTGATCAACGCTGAACGTGTGACTGCCACTGGTACGCGCACCAACAGCAAGATGGATACGAAACTATATCATCGCCATTCAAATTATCCTGGCGGTTATAAAGCCATCTCATTACGTGATCAGTTGCGGCAACATCCGGACCGTGTGCTGCGCGCCGCAGTCTGGGGTATGCTGCCGCATAACCGCATGGGCCGCGCTCTGCTCAAACGTTTGAAAATTTACGCCGGCTCGAGCCACCCGCATGGCACGAACAACCCTCAGCCGCTAGCTTAAGAAAGAGGAAGAATATATGTCTGTTCAATATTATGAAGCAGTAGGCCGCCGCAAGGAAAGTACAGCACGCGTCCGCGTCATGGGTGGTTCTGGAAGGTTCATTGTGAATGAAAAAGAGGCTTCTGCCTATTTCCCGCGTGTAGGTGACCTGCATGACATTCTGCGTGCGTTTACAGCTGTTGGTCAGGACGCCATGAAATACGATATCACCGTAAAGGTCAATGGCGGTGGCGTAACTGGTCAAACCGAAGCTGTACGCTTGGGTGTTGCCCGCGCTCTCGTGTTACTCAACGGTGATTGGGTCTCCTCTTTACGCAAGAATGGTCTATTGACTCGCGATGCGCGCGTCAAGGAACGCAAGAAGCCAGGCCTCAAGAAGGCTCGCAAGGCCCCCACATATACCAAGCGTTAGAATTCCTAGAAAAAAACGTATCAACGTAATGTGTAATCGAGGTATGATTATGCATTACGTTTTCTTTTTAACCGGAGACATTTATGGATTTTTCACTTGTTGCAAAAATTTTTGGTTCACTTCACATCTCGCCACCTCCGAAGTTGATTCTGCTAGAAGCGCGGACACTTTCCTCCGCGCATGTGCCGTCTTTTCCGCCTGATATACCAGTTCTGTTGATTGGAATTGAGTCTCGTGAACTGGCTTTGCATTTGAAAAATGTTTTGCTTACAACGTATTCGCCTGAACATATTATTCACGTGACTGACCAGGGAAAAAAGAAAGTAGAAAGATTGAAAGAATTGGGTGGAGATGATTATTCTGAAACAACCTGTTGGTTTATTCCTCCCCTGGAAGAAGGGACATCCTTTGAATCTTTTACCGAGATCATCGCTCATTTGCGCGCGCCGAATGGATGCCCCTGGGACCGCGAGCAAACACATGAGTCATTGCGAAAACATTTGCTGGAAGAATCCTATGAAACCATTGCAGCAATTGACTCCGGCGATTTCAATTCCATGCGCGAGGAATTCGGGGATTTATTTTTACAGGTAATATTACAAGCTCAAATAGCGAACGAGGAGGGACAGTTTAATATCAATCAAGTGATCCACGGAATTTATTCCAAGATCATCAGGCGGCACCCTCATGTATTTGGCGATTTGAAATTAGATAGTGTGAAAGGTGTGTTGGCGAATTGGGAGAAATTAAAAGAAGCTGAACGGAAGAACAATGGGCAAATAGAAAAAGGGTTGTTGGACGGCGTTCCTGTGGCTCTGCCTGCCTTGAGTCAGGCGCAGGAATATCAGGACCGCGCTGCGCGGGTTGGGTTTGATTGGCCACAGATTGAAGGCGTGCTTGACAAGGTGAAGGAAGAAATCGAAGAAATCAAGCATGCCGAGTCTGATTTCGAACTTGCCTCCGAGATCGGGGATTTGTTTTTTGCTCTGGTCAATGTGGCGCGTTGGAAAAATGTGGATGCTGAATCAGTGTTAAGAGCCACCAATACCAAGTTCAAAAAGCGCTTTGCTTATGTAGAACAAAGCGCGAAAAAAACACAAGGGCGCAATTTGTCGGATTTGAGTTTGGAAGAGATGGATGTGCTGTGGAATCAAGCAAAGGAAAAAGGGATTTAATTTCTATTTGATGAATTGCTCGGCTTTGTCTATTACATCTTTGGCTTCGGCGAGTCCAACGCCTGTCAATTCGCGGTAGATCTTGATCGCCTCAATTTTGTTGCCGCGTCGGAGCGCATCCTGAACTTGAGGCGACAGAACAGGGTCGGAGTTTGGGTCAGCATATTCGATGTTGAGCCTGCGATAGATAAACTTCAAGCGGTCTTCCAACTCATTGATGCGTGATCTAAGCAACTGTATATCAGCTTCGGTTATCATACTGTTTTCCTCTTATCTTTTACAAATAAAGCGATTGAAAGAGTTCTCGAATACGGTCGGTGGTGACTGCTCATCAGGTGTGTAAACTTTCCACGCGAAGGCGCGGTCGCCACATATCCATGCTGCGGCGCCTCCAAAAGGAAGGAGGGCGGTTGTCGTGCTGGTGATCG
>DAINRK010000129.1:0-10033 GCA_036741855.1 Anaerolineales bacterium | reverse complement strand
GCGGACCGGCCGAACGCACGATCTGTTCTCCCGCGTCGGTGTGGCGAATCTGCTCCCTTAGCGTGCACGGCTCTTCTTCACAAACTGTGGTTAGCGTCTCATGCACCGCCAGGAAGCCAAACGCATACATAGCGGTCAGGACAGTAAACATTATCATCCATGCCAGCCGAGCAATGAGGAGCCAATGGCCGTACAAGATTGTATTGGGCGCACTGTCAGGGACAGCAACTGCTTCTTTGGTTTGCGGCACTGGGGTGACGAGTGATTGACTAATGATTCCCTTTGGCACAGGCACTAAGTGGTCCACAATACCCTGCAAGCGCCGGCGCAGCGGTTGAAAGAGAAAAGCGATCAACAAGATGGCAATTATGATACCTGGCAGGTTGTTTTGCATTTGAAAAAGCATGCCAAATCCACCCACCATCAATACATATAAACCAACTACGCTGGCAGTCAACACCCCGTAGACCAGCGAGCGGTTGATGAGGATATCCACGTCCCAAAGCCGGTAGCGTAGGAGCGAAAATGCCAGCGTCACAGGCAGGAAACAGAGCGGAATAATGACACAAAATGTCACCATCATGGTGAAGATCACCCCACCTGGTGACAAGATCGGTTCATTGCTTTGTAGTGGGTTCAATAATGGATTAAGAAAGGCAAAAAGGAAGAAAACAAACATCGGTACAACCATACCTACGATGCCAAGTACAACCCACTTGGTCTGCTGGCGTTGAAGCGTGTCGGATACCCACCGATAACGGTAGATCTGGATGCCCGCGCCAGTGGTGAGAGCAACGACAAAGATGGGGAAACCGCTCTGGAATGGGGCACCTGCGGCGGCCAAGGCACAAATGATTACTAGTAAAGCAATCGCCAACCCACGTGTCCAGCGCGGCACGGAGCGCCCATCAGGGAACAGGTAGAACAAGCCCACGGTCGATACCAACCCGATTGCCCAGACCAATGAGCGGGGCCAATGCCACAGCGGTTGGGCATTGGCCAGCATCATCGGCGAAGGGGAGAAGACAGCGGAAACCGCCACCAACATGATCGAAGCTAAATATGCCATCCAATCGTCCGACCGACGCCAAAAGAGAAACAGAGCAACTCCCAGGCTCAAGAGACGGATCACGGCTTCCAAAATCGTGTGAAACCACGCGCCAAATAGTGATCTCTCATCAAAAGTGTTTTGGAACGGCGCCTCACAAGGATTCAGTCCGCAACCAGATCCCACTTGATTGAACGCAACGGGCGCGGCAACTGTGTACATGATCGTCGCCAGGGTCACAATGGCGATCCATGCCACACGCGCGAGGAGGAGCCATCTACCATGAAGGCGAGTATGGGATTCGGTCTGGGTGGTCATGATCGATTCCTCATTCCGTTCATGCTCCGTGCAATACAAATTTTATGAGTGGTGCGATGTGTGTAACATCATTATACGCCTCCCGATAACGACTCTGTCTTCACGATTCCACGTCTCGTGACAGATATTTCCGGTAGGATAGTGCCAGCCACAATGTCGTGAGCACTGCGAATAGAAGCCCGGAATAAAAGGGCGGCGCCAGCGATTCGCCCGGCAAACGGCTGTTATAGGATGAAACCACACCGAAGGCCATACTGACAGGGATTAACCAAAAGGTGAACCAGCTCCAGCGCGCCCCGCGTCGGAAGGCTGTCAGGGAAATGAGGGAAATCAGCACGCCGTTCATCAAAAAGATTTGCCCAGCGACCTTTTGCCCGTGATCCATCGCGCTGTAGATCAACGGGTCCCGGGCTTTCAATTCGGCCGGGGTCATTCCCGTGGCGCTTACGAGGATCGCCGGGTCATTCTCGATCCCGGCCATCATATCGCCCATGCCAAACAAAATTTCAATTACGCCAATGGCCAGGAAGAGCACCCAGACACTGCCCTCGAAGAAATTCTCTTGTTTGCCTTGATTAGCCATGAACTTGATTCCTTTCAGCTGTGTACTCACATCTCTGCGAGCCTAAATTTCCTTTCGGAAGAAGGATGGACCCGTTAACAACAAACCCAATGCCATAAGACCCGCTGCGACCAAATATTTCATCGTTATTTCGGGAGTGCCAAAGAAAATCGCGCTTGCAAACACGATCACTTGAATCCAGGTCGAGAACCACGCCCATTTCTCGCCGCGCCGGAAAGGGATATAAAGTATGAGGCTGGTGTACAAGCTGAAAGCCGCCCAGCCCATGAAAAGCGGAGCCTCTTCCACGATGGTGAACATCAAAATGATGAGCCAGAGGGTCGCCAATGCTGAGAGGCTCAACAGAACTATCCAGCCAATATTGAACGCGGCGCTATCGGTAGCATTTGTTTGGGTTGACATATGTTTTCTCCTATTCTGCTTGAACTCCATATCTTCGTTTGACCGCCTTGTGCATCAGGCTCTCGCCAAATCCTTCGACGAATCATCAATCAACACAAAGCCCAGAATGCACAGTGTCAAGAACTGTATCGCTACCATCAATATACTTGCAGGCAAATATTGGTCTGGGAATTCTCCGTAGTGCAAAATAACGTACGCGGAGAAAATGGAGTAAATCACCGGGTACCAAATCCCAGTCAGGAACGGCAGCCAATTCAAGCGGAGCATCGGTTTAGTGAGTAAAGCGGTCAAGCCAAACAATGTCAGGGCAAGCAATCCAACGGCAGGTCCGCCAAATAACACTACCCAATAGCGTTCACCATCAGCCTGGGCTGCATGCCATATCCCGGAATAGTACATGATGATCAAAGACGCGAGGGCCACATACCAAAGAACCATTCCGATTACACCCATGAGCAAAATATTCCTGCCAAAACGGCTGACATTTTCGCCATAACCTGCCCGCAAATTTAACAAGCCAGCGGCGAGCAGAAGCGCACTGATGAACGATCCGGGAATTGCTAATGGGTCTGAGTTGCTCAGAATGGTTATGAAGGCAAACGCCCCCGCTATGAACATCCAACCACTTGACTTGATCGATTCGGGTTGTGACATCTTAATCTCCTTTCGCAGATGTTTCTTCACACACTGCACTAACAAAGTAACGAACTACAAAGGAATCGTCTTGAAAAGATATAGTTTCATTTGCCCTGCGGCAACTGTTCTAATGGAGCCGTTGCCGTTTCCTGATTTGCATTCATACGACCTTCTCTTTCTGAGTGACGGTAGTGGTAGAAGATATAGTAAGAAATTTTGAGTTGGACATTTGTTTCTCCTTGACTAGAAATCAAATGGGAAATTTTTATTAACAGCCCGCCGGTAGCCCTGTTGAGGGTGTCCAAAGACTGCTGTTATAGAAGCACAGAAATTCTGTTTCACTGACACTACCGGTGAAGCCGCCCAAGGGTTGTAACAGAAGCATTGAGGATGAGTTTGTAAACGACGCGTTATCCTTGTCAACCCATAAAGCCGCGGGGACTGAGGATGGTCCGCGTCGCACGATCATTCCCAGGCCCGTAGCTGGGTTGTGGATCGCGAACCAACTCCCATCCCAATCTGTAATCAGACAGCCAAAATCACACCCATCCATAGTTTCCGTCAAGAGAGTTGTTCCAGTGCTATCAGGATGGAGAACTTGAGTGAAACCATTCTGTGGATACAGACGCGGGATGTAAGGACGTACGTTGTGCGCGTAGGGTGTCACGCCAAACTCAAATTGTCTCTGGACTTTTATGCGATTCGCGGGATCCCCTGAATCGTAAAACTGGTATTTGGTCGTTACCGATATATTTGCTGACCCAAAACAACCTGAAGAAATGGAATTGACATTGACCTTCTTGTCGTTGGGTGAGTTCCATGTGCCTGTTGTTCCCCAGCCAACGATAGAGCCAAAGAAGAAGGATGGCGTGCCTTCATTCTCGGAAACCCAACTGTTTCCAAAATATTCAAGGTCGCCTCCACAAACATTGAACGTAGAGTTGGTCAGATTGGGTGACCCCATCCATTGAAGGCTCACAATTTCCTCAGGGTTGGTCTCAGACCAATCCACGAAGAAGTTGCCAGTCGTCACAGTTCGATTGATTGGGTCAATGGTTGCAGCGAAGACAGTCGTGACTATCAACATTGACGCGATTAGAACGGTGGTAAAGGTCGAGAGAATCTTCTTGTTCATCTGTTTACTCCTTTTGTCTATTAGGGGATCTTCTTGAGTCAAAGACTCCTTATTTGTAAAATAAGCGGTAATTATTGGAAACAGCCATTTATCTTTCACTCCAGTGTATTGAGACCCGCTGAAGAGGGCGCTGCAAGTTTGACCATTGCGAGGACGAATGGTAGAGTCATATTTCCTCCTTCTAGTCTCTTTACTTGCCCTGCTCCAGCGCAGGCAAAGATTGCAGGTATAACCACACTGCCTTCAGTTCATCGTCGGTCATCTGCCCGAAATATTTCCACGGCATGACATCCTTGAGTTGGTGTCCGTTGGGCGCCACGCCGGTGCGCATTGTCGTTATGAATTGCTCTTCAGACCAGCCCTTCATCTCGCCACCCCGCGTCAGGTTGAGCGCCACATACACGTTGGGACCCTCGCGAACGGTCTGTCCATTGAGATTGGACCCATGACACAATGTGCAAGTCGTTGCGAGATACTTGCCGTATTCCACCGTCACGCCTGGTTCTGGCGCGACCGGGCGTGGCGCGTCGTGCTCAATCATGGTAACGTTTGGAATAATCTCCGGTGGTAACTGTCCGAGTGCTAACATCACCCGACCTATTGGTCCCAAATCTGTGGCTGGCTGCTCATTGTCTACTGGCGGTAAACTCTTGAGATAGACAACCAACGCCCCTAGATCGTCGTCGCTAAGGTAATTGAAAACTCTCGATGGCATGAGGACCAGTCCGCGACCATCCTGTCCTACGCCATGGCGGATAGCACGCACCCAATCTTCATCTGTATTGGTGGTACCTACACCGCCCGCACCTGAGGTCAGATTTGGAACAACCAGAGTTACGATGGCGGGTGCCCCGGCGGTTTGACCACCTAGGTTATCCATGTGACAATGCCTGCACATGCGGATCGTAGCAATGTGCTCGCCGCGTGCAATGGAGGCTTGATCGGTGGGAACAGCAATAGTTTCAGCAGGAACATCATATTTCCCGTGGAGCTTATTCCATTGGACAGTGCCAATAATATAGAGAACGCCAAAGGCTAACACGAGCAGTCCAATCAAGCTGCCCAGCACAATGCCGATCCATTTAAGAATTTTTCTTATCATGTTGAAGCATTTCCTTTCTGCTTCGCATAAAACACCGCGCGTGCCGCTTATACATCGATATATGAATGAGCGGCAGCGGTGTTCCTTGTTTTATCAGTGGGCAGTTGCCAGGCCTTCGATATTGCTGAAAGGAGATTGCCGCAACAGCCAGAACAGTGCGGCTCCGGTAATTGCTCCGTTGCCAGCCCCAAACACCAGCCCGAATGTCATCACGGCCAGGTTCCAATTGCCGGTCTCACTGATGGCGGCTGCTATAGGGACCGCAGTTGCGCCGACCAGTGAGCCGAGGATGTTTGCCAACAGCCACCATCCTGCTCGTCTAACTTTCCGGCGCAAAATCAGCCATTGCAGAATCCCACTTACTACACCAAAAGCGGATCCAACGATCACGACCCCTGCTGTTGCATCATTCTCAGCTGGGCCAGCTGCTATAAGCAGACCCATAGCGGACCCGAATCCAAGCGCGCTTGCCAACCCCCACAAGCCAGTACCCGTAATCCGCTCGCGCAGAACGACCCACTGGAAGTAACCCCCTGTTGCACCCATCACTGTTCCCAGGGTGACGCCCATTAGAGTGTCGAACGGATCCGTGTTGAATCGGCCATAAGCAAAGGAGACGCCCAGAATCGCTCCTATCCCAAAACCCATGAGGCTTGCCAAGAACCATGCGAGCCAATAGCCTCGACCGGTATCCATTTGATTTCCATTCATACGTACCTCTCTTTCTAAATGAAGGTGACTAGGCACAATTTGATCGTCTTGATTAGCCGTATGAAGCATGGCAGGCCGTTCCCATGCCATCAAATGGCATCCCAAGTTAGTCCCTATTGAATGCGGGACATTTATCAAAAACACAATATCATCCCTGCTGTTCGCCGTATCTTGTATGGAAGAAAGCAAATACGATTAAGCATCCCATCGCCAACAAGACAGGAGGCGGTGTAGCAGTAGTCGCCGCCGCTATCAGGACCATGCTCATGATTAATATGAGAACCATCTTGCGAATCATGACCATTCTTCCTTTCCTATCCAATTCGTATCCCATGAATCAAGCATCGAACCAGGATTCGTAACGAACAACGGTGACCGAGCACAACAGGTCGCCTCAATTGATTGCATCTAGTCTAGCGAGTGGAATATCCCAGGAAAAAGAGAAAGATTTCCCAATTAATTGGGAAATCTTTCTAGGAGATAATGTTACGTAGGCTAAAAGGTCTACAGTTGATTTATGAGTAATGTCACTACAAGTGTATCTGCCAAACTTACCACTCAAGAATAATTGACTTTTAGGTTGATGTCGTTATAATGACTCATGGATACCCGCCGGCAAGCACCAAACATTCGGGAACAGAATTGGTTTTGCTTGTTCAATTCCGAACAGCGAAGTTAACGGAGTCCTGTGCCAACGAAACTGGAAGAGACAGATTGGGAATTACTCTTGCGCCGCATTCGCGCCGGGAAATGTACGCCCTTCCTAGGTGCAGGTGCGGATTACGGCGTACTGCCGCTGGGTTCTGAAATCGCGCAGGGCTGGGCCAAGAAATTTGGATATCCCCTGGGTGATGACGAGAATCTGGCACGTGTGGCTACCTACCTGGCGGTCAAACATGACGCCATGTATCCCAAAGACTTACTGTTAGAGAATTGGTTTCGAAATCCCAAGCTGCCAGATTACACTAGCCTGGATGAGCCACATGCCGCCCTGGCGAGTCTTCCACTTTCCATGTATATGACAACCAATTATGACTCCTTCATGACGAAGGCGCTCGTAGCAGCAGGGAAAAAGCCTCATCGGGAACTCTGTAAGTGGAACAAATTCATAAAAGGAAGCCCTTCCATCTTTGACAAGGATCCCAGCTTTGAGCCCAGTGTCGAGGAACCGGTAGTCTTTCACCTTCATGGCCACGATGAATATGCCGAATCGCTCGTGCTGACGGAGGACGATTATCTGGATTTCCTGGTGAGCATTTCAAAGGACGAGGAATTGCTGCCTCACCAGGTTCGCCGTTCTCTGGCAGGCACATCGCTGCTGTTCGTTGGATATAGTCTTGCCGACTGGAGCTTTCGAGTCTTGTTTCGCGGACTGGTTTCGTCTGTCGAGCAAAGTCTGAGGCGCATTAGCCTCACCGTGCAACTGCCTCCCGTCTCTGATGAGAGTGAAAGCCCAACAAATGACGAAGAAATACAGAATTATTTAGCCAAATATTTCGGTCAAATTGACATTCGCGTGTATTGGGGAACCGCGCAGGAGTTCATGACTGAACTGCGCACGCGCTGGGAGGCGTTCCAATAAAGCAATGCTGGATCCCAAAGCGGAAGTCCCTGTTGCAGAGATGAACGAGCGGGAAGTTTTCGTAGGCCCGCGTCCGTTCGAGCGCTCTGAGCAGAATCTGTTCTTCGGTCGCGACCGCGAGATCAGCGAATTGCTGTCGTTGGTAACTTCGAACCGGGTCGTTTTGTGTTACGCTCCGTCTGGCGCGGGGAAGACTTCGCTCATCAACGCGGGTCTGCAGCCACGGCTGGAAAAGGAGGGTTTTGAGGTACTCCCTTCCACGCGTGTGCGTGGTCTCATCCCGGAGGGAGTCGATCAAAATTCCATTGCCAACATTTACATATTCAATGCGGTCCTCAGCCTTGCCAAAGAGACAGGAGTGCCAGCCGAACTGGCGCGCTGCACTTTAACCGAGTATCTCTCCACAGTTCCGCATCTGACCGATGAAGAGGATTTTCCGTCGCCGCGCATCCTGATCTTTGATCAGTTTGAAGAACTCCTGACCTCGTATCTGGAGCGCTGGCAGGAACGGGATAGTTTCTTCCAGCAGGTACGCGATGCGCTGCAGGAAGATCCACTCCTGAGAGTGCTCTTCGTAATGCGCGAGGATTACGTCGCCCGCATCGAACCGTTCATGCGGATCCTCAAGCCATTGCAGCAGACGCGCTTCCGTCTGGACTTGCTGGGACCGAGCGGCGCTCAGGCAGCCGTGACCGGTCCTTTGCGCGGTACACAGCGACACTTCAAGGATGGCGTCGTGGATGCTCTGATTGAAGAGTTGCTAAAAGTGCGCGTGGAGTCCACCCAGGGAGAGGCAACAGAGGTCGTTGGCGAATACGTAGAACCTGTCCAATTGCAGGTGGTTTGCCGTAATCTATGGAATAGCCTGCCTGCCGATGTTCAGGAAATTAGTCATGAACATCTGAAGGCCTATGGCGACGTGGATCAGGCACTGCGCGATTTTTACGAATCATGTCTCACGGGCGCAAAGACCAATTTGCGCGCGAATGAGGCAGAATTGCGTCAGTGGTTCGAGCGTCAACTCATCACACCGGCCGGCACACGAAGCATTGTCTTTCGGGATGCCCAACAAACAGCAGGCTTGTCAAATGGAGTGGTGGATTTTCTTGAGAACAGGCATGTGATCCGCGGCGAATTGCGCGCCGGATCGCGCTGGTACGAATTGACTCATGATCGTCTCATTGAGCCGATCCAACGCGCCAATGAAGGCTGGCGCAGCAGACGCCAGGCGCGCACCAGTCGCGTGCTTACATTCGTGGGCGGTGCTGTGGCTCTGGTGTTGATTCTCCTGGCTGCCTTTCTTAGCTTCCAAACCGGGGCCTCCCAGGCTGTACCAACGAATTCGACCGCCGTGGCAGCGATCACTTTTGTTTCAGAAAATGCAACATCAGTCGTCGAGGCGCAGTCCACTACTGTTGCAATTCAATCGACTACTGTCGCAATTCAAGCAGATGCAGCGCTTTCTAAATCACGGCAGCTTGCTGCTGAAGCCTTGCTTACAAATGACCGTAACCTTTCCCTCTTGCTTGCCATTCAGGCAAACAGGTCAGATGACACAGTAGAGGCACGCAGGAGTCTGCATAAGGTGCTCTCGCGGCAATCTTATACCGATGGAAAGTTCTTACGTGAGTTCCGTTCAGGTCTGATCACTCCAACACTGATCCAGCGCTTGGATGATCACCGAGGCGCGGTGGTAACTGTAGCATTCAGCCCTGATGGCAAGCGTTTTGTGTCTGGAAGCGACAATGGTACAGTTCTGTTGTGGGATGTCGATACTACACAAGCTACTGGTCCTTCCTTAACCACCCAAAGCATTAGTATTGCAGAAGTAGCTTATAGTCCAGACGGACTTCTCATTGCAACTGCTGGGCAAGATGAGGAGATTACGCTCTGGAACACGTCCACACGAGAGCCTGTTGGCCCTCCGCTGCGTGGCCATATCGGTCTAGTCACTTGCCTGACATTCAGCCCGGATGGTGAGTTACTTGCCTCTGGTGGCGTAGACTTCCACGTTCGCATCTGGGATGTGGTGAATCAACGACTGGTGGCTGACTTAAAGCATGATGGCAGCATTTCCGGTCTTGCATGGTCGCCCAATGGTGAACTACTTGCGGTAGGAACTCTTAATCACTCTGTGACCTTTTGGACGGCGGATACTTTCGAACCTATAGATGAACTCAGTGAACTGAATAGCCCCGTCGAAAGTATCGCATGGTCTCCAGACAGCAAAGTCTTAGCTTTCGGAATGGCAAGCGAGGAAGGCCTGCCTGAAAACGGTAACGTTCTTCTTTGGGATTACACCAGCCGCCGCCGCCTCGGATATCTATTGCCAAATAATCTACAAAATGTGAGAAGCGTGGCATTCGACCTATCTCGGAAGACATTGGCGATTGGACGAGATGATGGCACAATTGTCTTCTGGGATACCAGAACGCAACAAATCCTGGGCAGTCCACTTAAAGCTCATGATCACCGGGTCATGAGTATTGTTTTCAGTCCAGATGGACAATACATGC
>DAINRK010000128.1:0-10033 GCA_036741855.1 Anaerolineales bacterium | reverse complement strand
GCAGCTCCATTCCAATTTTCGTTCCCAATTAGTTCCATAACGCCATTCTCGATTGTCCCGGCGTAGACGTTCCACCCACTCTCTGGTGAATTGTCAAAAGTATTCGAATCAATTACTTTTACATCATTCAGGTAATTCGAAAGCTGATCCGGTGGGGAAATTGTTGCTGTGGGAACAGAAGTAATTGCAGGTGTCTGAGTTTCAATTTCTACGGCTGTTGGCGTTGTTAGTATGGCAGCTGCAAGTACCGTGGACGTAAAGCTGGGCTGAGTAGGAGGTATCTGAGAGTTGCGCTGACTTATGGTCCAAAAAGCCGCTACCGCCAGGAGAGAAATTACTCCAAGAATTCCAGCAGGCACTATCCACTTATTCTGTGCTTGTGACTTGTCAGGAGGGGCGGTTGGTACGGAGGCCGTATATTGCTGTGTAGAATTGCGATTCTCAAGGGATGTGTCTGCTGGGATGGCTTTTTGAAGCGCCTCTATAAAATCCTGTGCGGTCTGATAACGAGCTTCGGGACTCTTTGCAAGTGCCTTGAATAAAACCAATTCGACTGCTTCCGGAAGGTTGGAATTGTATTTGCGTACAGAGGGAAGGGGGTCTTGAAGATGCTTAAAGACGACTGCAATCGGAGTTTCTGCCATATACGGAACGCGGCCCGTGAGCATCTCAAAAAGAATGATACCTAGTGAGTAAATATCACTGCGTTGATCTATAGTTGACCCAGTGCCTTGTTCTGGCGACATATAGGCGGGCGTGCCCATCACAGCACCGGACGATGTAAGTCTTGCTGGCTCCTCGGTCATGCGTGCCAATCCGAAATCCGTCAGCAGACAATTATCGCGGTCATCGACCAATATGTTGCTGGGTTTAATGTCGCGATGGATCATGCCGCGTGCATGGGCATAACCGAGGGCGTCGCCGATCTGTGTCAGGATGCGTCGCACTTCTGAAAGCGACAGACGATTGTTTTTCAGGACATCTGCCAGTGTGCCGCTCGGAACAAATGGCATGACAATATAAGGATACCCATCCTCTTCACCGTAGTCAAAGACGGGCAGGATGTACACATGTTGAAGTTGTGCGAGCATCTTGGCTTCTCTTCTGAATCGTAGAATGAATTCTTCAGAAGATGACATATGTCGCGGCAGAACTTTTATCGCGACATAACGTTCCATGGCGGGTTGGTAGGCCTTATAGACCGCTGCCATCCCCCCTTCACCCAGCGGTGCAACGATTTGATACTGCCCGAATTGTTTTCCAGTCAAATCTTCCATGTTTCACCTGGTTGGCCACCACTCTAAACTTCGCTATTCAATCTCGTTCATACGGATCGAAGAGATTATACCCACTTTGTAATTTAC
Organism: Anaerolineales bacterium; assembly: GCA_036741855.1. Taxonomy (GTDB): domain Bacteria; phylum Chloroflexota; class Anaerolineae; order Anaerolineales; family Villigracilaceae; genus Defluviilinea. The sequence goes on along the minus strand of DAINRK010000128.1, from coordinate 8,669 downwards.
AGAAAGATCAGCACTGAAAATGTAACGCCATAGTTTTGTACGATGCTGACTAAAAAAACAATCTCCGCGTTATCAAAACGCGGAGATTGTTCAGGTATCCGGAATTTATCAGTCTTCGATCTATGCTGTAAAAGATTTTGCAGCTCGTTCACTTTTTACAGGTGTATGCTGTATCAGATTCAAACCTGCGATGTAAAAGTAACCTAGCATGTAAAGGATCATCCAGAGGACGATCCCCCACCCAATAAAGGGCTGCAATACAATACCGGTTATTAAAGCATAAATGCCCAAGCCAATCTCTATCCATACAAGAGGGCTGATGGGAGGTAAGTATCTGTGCTCGATATCTTTGAGTTGTTTACTCCGATTGCCAAGATTCAATTTGGGCGTGCGTATGAAGGCACCACCTTTTTTTGCTAACCCTTGTAAAACGGCAATGGAGGTGCTAAGCGAGATGCCGAATCCTGTAAGCGTTAATATCGGGAGTAGTTTCAGTCTTTCATGCAATGATGGGCTATTTGGAGCAGTAGCTAGTACATAAAGCAGTGGAGGACCTAAACCTGCAATGAAGGATATGGGAAAAAGGCTAAATGCCTTTGGTAACAACAATCCGACTGGCAAAGTAAGCAACAGAGAAGCAAGCATCAATGGATGAACAAAATATCCTGTAAGGTGCAAGACAGCCATCAAGCGGATTTTCCACGGTAAGGTAGACTCGAATACCTTTGGCAATATTTTGCAGACGACTTGAGAACTGCCCATTGCCCAGCGGAATTGTTGTTTCTTGAAAGCTTCCACCTGGGCAGGTAGTTCTGCAGGCACGACCACATCTGGAAGATAGTCAATTTTCCAGCCGCGCATTTGAGCGCGATAGCTTAGATCGAGGTCCTCTGTGAGCGTATCCCATTGCCAACCACCAGCGTCTTCAATACAGGCCCGACGCCACAGACCTGCAGTTCCATTAAAGTTGAGAAAGAGATCATTTCTCGCACGGGCGGTTTGCTCGATAATAAAATGCCCATCAATCGCCAATGCCTCAGCACGTGTCAAAGCACTATAGTTACGGTTTGTGTGCCCCCAGCGAGTTTGCAGGCATCCTAATTTCTGATTTTGAAAAAGTGGGACGGTTTTTTTCAACCAGTCTGGCTTGGGCACGAAATCTGCATCAAAAATGGCGATCAGTTCACCCGTCGCCCTGGGAAGTGCCTCACTTAGGGCGCCAGCCTTATATCCCAGGCGATTGGTGCGGTGTAGCCACTCTACATTCACACCCTGGGATCTATACTCTTCAACCAGCCCTCTAACAAGTTTGGCTGTGTCATCTGTCGAATCATCAAGGACTTGGATTTGAAGCCGCTCCGACGGATAATCTAACTTTGTGACAGCTCTCAATAAACGGTCCACAGTATATTTTTCGTTATAAATAGGCAGTTGAATAGTCACTGCTGGCCACTCTTTGGGTAGAGTTATTCTTGTCCTCTTTTTCACTTGAGAATTACTCAACAGGTAAAGAATAGTGTTGATAAAGCTATTAAATCCATATAGAGATAGACCAAAGATGACAAGCAAATAGAGAAAGCCAATACTATCTACAAGTATTTGCATAGTTCTCTTCTTCTCCTTTGATAAGATATAGAAAAACTTTGGTCAGATTCTCCCAGCATTAATTTCTAATAGAAACGACCATCGTACTTCCGTTATATTAAACATAACGAAGGATGCAAAAAAATATCACCGCTTTTGGTGAAAGATGGCTTAGCAATCAATTAAACGCGGCTAAGTCTTGCAATAAAGTATGGGGTTTGTAGTACGGATGGGTCAGATAGGATGCTGGTCTGAGTTTCGCAGAAGCTTATGACAGGGAGTTTTTCAATATCGCATTGCAGAAAACGCGAACTAAGAGGCGCTGCCCTCGCCATCAAGGTTAATATGAACCGATTGATGCTGTTCCTGGCGCCACCAATAAAGCCAGATGTAGAGAATCGCCAGGGAAATTAGCCAGAAGAGCACAGAAAGTAACACACCCGTTCTGGATACTTGATAAATCATAGGGTTGTTGTCCAGCCAGGGTAATGCTTCGGGCATGGGCTTTCTGTCCAGAACATAATACAGCACATCTTCCAGACCGCTAAACGCCCCTACAAAAAGAGATGTCAGAAAAAATAGGCAATCCTTCCATTCTCCCCACATTAACAGGATGCCTATGGCTGCATAGCCTGCCAAGGACACAAACCAGCCCACGTGATACATATCGGCATGTTCAACCATATTGTTGGCTTCGAAAATGCGCTGCCAGACAAGGATGTCTGCAAAAGTGTAAAACAAAAGCGCGGTTATGGCAGCGAAGATTGGCCGATATTTTTTCATGGACTAGCACTCCATCAAACTCATAGTTTTGATTTCAAAAACAACTCCCAAAGGGAGTTGTCACGTGCACAGGCTTTATATAAGACGTCATAGTATACACAGGAGATACAAATTATCACCTTGCAATTGGTTTGTTTTTTTTGTACGATTGCTAGGCGTTCAACATACGGAGTATTGAGTCCCTAATTTCCCCATCTTGGCTGGTAATCGCAGTATTCGTTATCCGTCAGTTGATGACTTTCCCTGCTGTATATATCCATGATGAAGATTTCACAACTAAATTCGTCGCGCCCTTCCACATTAGTGTAGGCTGTATAAGCAATGTATCGGCCGCCAGGAGAAAAACTGGGGCTTTGCGCGTTTCCACCGTTCGTGACCTGTGCCATTCCAGTTCCATCGGGATATATCGTCCAGACTTCCCGCCTCCAGGTTTCGCCGATGAAGTAGGCAATTAATCCCTGAGTGGACCAATCGGTTCGTCCGGGTGTGAAAATCTGATCGCTTAGCAAACGCGGTTCTCTTCCATCGAAGCCCATGATGTACAACTGCCTTGACAGATCTTTTCCAACTGCAAACAGAATTTTTGGAATAAATTATGAACTAAATACCTACTTAGAGTATGAATTTAATGCGGCACCCCGTACGTAAACAAAAAGGGACCTCGTGGCCTTCATGGCCATAAGGTCCTTCCCTTATAGAGGGTTTTTACTATAATTCTGTTGGATGTGAGGGATATTCGGACGTCGAGCGTCGAAACTGATAGTTTTGTATCACTGCGTCTATTACAATCTTTTGATGGTCTGTCACCAGTTTGAACTGCAGTCCGATGTTGAAGTATTCAGGGCTGACATCTTTATGACAGTACGCCACGCGCACGGGCAGTGCCACGCGTGTAGCTTTAATTTTGGGCAGCTCTGGGAGTTGAATCGATATCGTCAGGGTTGTGTCCACAATCATAGGTTCCTCCCCGATTACCATTGCACCCATTTGAGTGAGATCGCCAAGGTAGCCAATTAATTTGCCGTTATACAGGTCAAACACCTGTGAATAGGACATCAAGTCCTTCCGCGGCTGCTTACGTCGTTCGTGCATTTATGCCTCCAGATAAAGTGCACCAAGTGTACTAGATTTGGTGACCAAAATTAATTGCACTGACGTCTTAAAATCCTCCTAAGCTTCAAATTACTATGGTTAAATCAGCTGCATGCGCTGGATCTATCTTTCTCCCCATCTCGACGACGCGGTGCTTTCCGCCGGCGGTTTGATCTATGAGCAGTCCAAGTCAGGACTCCCTGTGGAAATTTGGACGTTCATGTGTGGATACCCATCAGAAAATGAATATTCGCCGATCGCGCAGCTGATTCATGCCTCCTGGGAATTTACCTCTGCGGATGAAGCAGTTCGCCAGCGCCGGACAGAAGATAAAAACGCAGCAGAGATTGTCGGTGCTACGACCCTACATTTTGATTTTCTTGATTGTATTTATCGCCGCGGATTGAACGGAGAATGGCTCTACTCTGAAATTACAGTACCTCCTCACGAAGCCGATGCAGGACTGCCGTCCCAGATAGCTGAAGCGATTTCCTCCCGCCTCCGACCGGACGATCTTTTGGTCTGCCAACTAGCGGTTGGCTCTCATGTGGACCATGTCATTGTGCGGCATGCAGCGGAACTTTTGGGAAAGCCCCTCCGTTATGATATTGATGTTCCCTATATCTTCTATAAACCTCATGAATTGGCGCCGAAATCGGCCGGGATGAAGGAATCCGTGCACTCGGTAACGGAAACAGGTCTAAGGTACTGGAAGGAGGCGGTTTTAGCGTATAAATCCCAAATCCCTACACTAGGTCCCGAGTTTGATACAGATGAAAAAGTTCATGAATCCATACAAACCTACCGGTCCAACCATAAAGGCATCCGTTTCTTCCAAAAGAGTGAATAAAGTAGGGATTCCCCTTCCAGTCTCTTGTATTGCCTCGGAAATCGTGATATATTAAGCGCGCCTGAGGGGCTGGAAACCAGGTTTTACCGATTTGCATCTCGATTAGAGATGCAATATTCTTATAGTAGGAAAATAAACATGCCTAACAATTTTTTGACCAAAGAAGGTTATCAGAAGCTGCAGGAGGAGTTGGATTATTTGCGAACTGCCAAGAGGCAGGAAGTTGCTAACCGGTTGCACGAGGCTATGGAAGGCGGGGAACTCATCGAAAACGCAGAATATGAGGCCGCTAAAAATGAGCAGGCTTTTGTAGAGGGCCGCATTCAGGAGCTTGACGTCCTGCTTGCAACTGCAAAGATCATAGACAATAACGGCAAGAACAAAAGTGATATCGTTCAAATCGGCTCAAAGGCGACCATCAAGGAAGGCAACTTTGAACCGGAAACCTTTACGATCGTGGGTGCAGCGGAAGCCAACCCTCGTGACGGCAAGATATCGAATGAGTCGCCCATTGGCAAAGCCATCCTTAATCACAAAGCAGGCGATATGGTAAAAGTCGAAACCCCAGGCGGCACATATAATGTTAAAATCCTGAAAGTCGGTTAGACACAGGAGCGTAACTTCATACCCCGCGCGCCTGCGACGTGCGGGGTTTTTATTTATCCCCATCCACCCTCACCTCTGCCCATTAGGTGAGTAAGAGTGGTAGAGGGCAGGACCACATGGCAGAATACACTTCCCTGGAAAAAATCCGCCTACAAAAACTCGAAGAACTCCGCGCGGAGGGGATAGAGACCTATCCCACACGCGCAAAACGAACTCATACCAGCGAGGAAGCAATTGCTGCATTTGAAGCGGCCGAGAGCGAGGGTGCTTCATCTGGTTCCATGCCTGAAATGCGAGCCACCCTGGCAGGCCGCATCCGGGCGATGCGCGCGATGGGCAAAATTTCATTTGCCCACATCGAGGATGGCGATGGAAAAATTCAATTATTTTTTCGCACCAACGAAATTGGAAAAGAACGCCTTGACTTCTTCAACAGGATGTTCGACATCGGTGACTTTATCCAGGCGGAAGGCGTGATATTTCGCACGAAAACAGGCGAAATCACGCTTCATGTCCACGACTTTCAAATGCTCGCCAAATCCGTCAGTCCTCTTCCCGCTGCAAAAGATGAAACATTAGAAGATGGTACGGTCGTACGGCACGCCGCATTGGAACACCCTGAACTCCGCGCTCGGCAGCGTTATGCTGACTTGGCGGTGAATCCGGATGTGCGCGAGATCTTTCGGAAGCGCGCTGCCATCATCAAGGCGTTGCGTACATTTTTGGATAGTAAAGGCTTTCTTGAAGTTGAGACTCCAATCCTGCAACCATTATATGGAGGTGCAGCCGCGCGGCCATTTGAGACACACCACAACGAGCTTGAACAGGACATGTACCTTCGCATTTCGTTTGAACTATATCTCAAACGGTTACTTGTAGGCAATCTTGAGAAAGTCTATGAGATCGGACGCGACTTCCGCAACGAGGGTGTTTCGTTCAAGCATAACCCTGAATTTACGCAACTCGAATTTTATTGGGCCTATGCAGATTATGAGCAAGTGATGGCCTTGACCGAGCAAATGCTCTCCTTCACTGCGCAAGAGGTGCTGGGCACTATGAAGATCGTATATAAAGGCAACGAGATTGACCTTACACCTCCGTGGAAACGGCTGAAAATGCGAGATGGCATTCTCCAAACATCAGAGGTCGATATCGACGAACATAAGACAGCCGAATCCCTACTTGCTGCGCTCAAGGCAAAGCACCCCAACAAAACGCCTGACCCGAAAGCAACGCGCGGCAAGTTGATCGACTTCCTGCTCTCTGAATTCCTTGAGCCAACCCTCATCCAGCCGACGTTTCTATATGACTATCCGCGTGATATTTCTCCACTGGCGAAATCAATCCCCGGCAATCCCCTGACTGTGGAACGCTTCGAGGCTTACGCAGCCGGTTTTGAATTATGTAATGCCTTCACTGAGTTGAATGATCCGCTCGATCAGGAGCAACGATTCATCGAAATGGGACGAGATTACGAGGCAGATGATGAAGAGAAGCATCCTTTAGATGAAGATTACCTGCGTGCCATGCGCTATGGAATGCCGCCAAACGGCGGCTTCGGCATGGGTATTGATCGCTTTGCCATGTTACTGTTGGACAAACATCACATTCGCGAAGTGTTACTTTTCCCTGCGTTGAGGAATGAAGAATAATCATATGTAGGGACGGGCAGCTAGCTGCCCGTCCCTACATATTCAAATACAAAAGGAGTTCAGCATGTCTGAACTCACCCTCATCAAGTGCAAAAGATTCACAAATTGCTTCATGACAAACAGGTGATCCAGGCCATTCAGGTATACCGGGAGGCAACAGGGGTGAGTCTTGCCAACGCCAAGAATGCCATCGAAGAGATGGCGTTGATTGAAGTGACGAAGCCTCCATCCGGGGTGCGGAGCTATGATGACCCGGTCCTGGAAAGCAAAATCAAATCCCTGCTTGCAAAAGGCAAAAAAATTGATGCTGTGAAAATCTACCGTGAAGAATATGGAATTCGCTTGAACGAAGCCAAAGTCGCAGTAGACCGAATCGAAGCATCCATGCCCCACGACTCAGCCACAGGCACACCATATGAGTCCGCTATCGGCAGCGATCCGTTTACAGAGGAGAATGGAACGAACAGGGGCAAAATCGCAATCCTTGCCGTCGCGTTAATCATCGCATTATGTGGAGTGGGTGGTTTCATCTTGATCTTGCTTTCTAATCCGTGACGAAGACTAGTTGGTTACTCTACACTGGCGATATACTCGCGATAGCTGCACTGACTCTAATCGGCTTCACCACACATAGGGAAACAGGCTTATCCTTTCTCCCGCGCATGGGTGCATTATTTTTTCCACTTACGATTTCTTGGTTCTTGCTTGCCCCCTGGCTTGGACTGTTTCAACAGGAGATAGTCTTTAATCCCAAACAGCTCTGGCGACCCGTCTTGGCGATACTTTTTGCTGCGCCGTTGGCGGCAGTTCTGCGCGGATTCATTCTCAACGCACCGATCATTCCAATATTTGCCGTTGTCCTTGGCACGACATCCGCGTTAGGAATGGTGGTCTGGCGCGGGATTTATCTTCTTCTAATTCGCAGAGATCAAAAATAAGAAGCTCTGCGCTCTCTATGGCAAACGCGCACAGTGATAAAATAATTCCCGATGAACGAACAAGCCCTCATACTCGACGCACAAAAGGGCAATCTTGAAGCTTTCAATACGCTGATTCTGCACTATCAGGACGGTGTGTATAACACCGCGCTGCGTATCCTTGGCGATGAAGACCAGGCAGCCGATGCAGCACAGGAGGCATTCATTTCTGCGTTCAAGAGCATCGCATCTTTTCGCGGCGGGTCGTTCAAAGCCTGGCTGATGCGCACAGTGACCAATGCCTGTTACGATGAACTGCGCCGCCAGAAACGCCGTCCCACAACTCCCCTTGAACCGGATACCGACGATGGCGAAGAGATGGATTCCCCCCACTGGCTGGCGGACCCAAACATGACTCCAGACCAGAAAGCCGAAGCCGATGAATTGGAGCATGCCATCCAACACTGTCTCAATAATCTTCCGCTGGAGTTCAAGACTGTTGTAATTATGGCTGATATCCAAGGCATGGATTACACCGAAGTTGCCACCTCTGTTCGAGTGCCTCTCGGCACCATCAAAAGCCGTCTGGCCCGTGCTCGATTAAGATTACGTGAGTGTTTACAGGGCTTTGAGGAACTTTTACCCGCCACATTTCGTCTGGAAGAAGGAAGTAACGCCCAATGAATCGACGTGATATTGAACTTCTTTCTGCCTACTTGGACGGACAGCTTAAGCCGTCCGATTCGGCGCGCCTGGAGTCACGCCTAAAATCGGACCCGGAACTGGTCGCCGTTATGGACGATTTACGCGCAGCTCGAGGCTTACTCCGCAGGCTGCCGCAACGACGCGCTCCACGTAATTTCACCCTCACTCGCAAAATGGTGGGACAAAACCCGCCTATGCCGCGTGCCTATCCATTCTTTCGATTTGCAACCACCCTCGCAACTCTACTGTTGTTCTTCACGTTTGGGCTGAATTTTCTGGCTCCGCAACTCGCAGCCGTTCCTGGAATTGGCTTTGGAGGAGGTGGTGATCCAGCTAGTGTGGATTTATATTCGCAATCACAACCTGCTGAGGCGCCTGGCGCAGCAGAACCTCCAGCGACCGAAGCACCTGCAGCGACGGAACCTCCAGCAGTCGCTTTAGAATCAGCACCCCAGCCCACGCTAATGCCCACCATGGGAG
>DAINRK010000127.1:0-10085 GCA_036741855.1 Anaerolineales bacterium | reverse complement strand
CTGGTTTTCTCGGCGAGGAAAATGCCGAACTGTTCGAGCGCCATTTTGCGCGCAAGAAAATTGAGGATTGTTTTATTCGTACACCGGGCGAGACCCGCGTCAATATCAAGATCATGGACGAACATAACCAGGAAACAACCGATTTGAATACGCCCGGCAAAGCTCCAAGCAGGGATGATATCAACCGTCTCTGCGAACAAGTTGAGGCGCTGGCCCAGTCGTGTGAATGGATCGTTTTATCGGGCAAACTTCCGCCCGGGCTTCCCTCCAATTTCTACGCGGACTTAATCCAAATAATCAAAAGAAAAAACCGCTTGGTCGTTTTGGATACCAGCGATGACGCCTTACTTGAAGGCTTGAAAGCTGGACCGTGCATGATCAAACCAAATATCGATGAGTTAAGTCAATTGATCGGAAGGGAATTGAGCGAATTGACAGAAGTTCATTCTTCAGCGCGGTCGTTACTGAATGAAGACGTGCAGGTAGTGGTGATTTCGATGGGAGGCGATGGCGCGCTGTTCATCAAAGAAAACGAAGCGTTGCTTGCGGTGCCACCTTCTGTGACCTTGAAATCCACCGTTGGCGCCGGAGATGCGATGGTGGCCGGATTGGTTGCTGGATCTGTAAAGAATCTATCTCTGGCAGATTGTGCCCGCCTTGCAACTGCTTTTTCCCTCAGCGCGATCACGCGCGTGGGAAGAGACTTACTGGCCCGCGAGGAAATTGAGTCCTACCAAAAACAAATCGTCATCACTCCATTTGAAATCGAACAGCCATGATTTGATCCTTTCATTGGTCGTTAGGTAACAATCCGACTGTTACCTGTGTAAGAAAAAGCCTGTGGAGATCAGGCACATTCAAAAAATAAAAGGAGAAGCTAAAATGAGAGAAAGACTGCAACAATTTGGTGGTTTTCTGGCTGGCATGGTCATCCCCAACATCGGTGCATTCATTGCATGGGGATTGATCACAGCCCTGTTCATCCCAACTGGCTGGATTCCAAACGAGAACTTAGCCAAGCTAGTCGGACCGATGATCCTGTACTTGCTGCCGATTCTGATCGGGTATACCGGCGGCAAAATGGTTCACGGACACCGTGGCGGCGTTGTTGGTGCGGCTGCAACTATGGGTGTCGTTGTCGGAGCAGACATCCCCATGTTCCTGGGCGCCATGATTATGGGTCCACTGGGCGGCTGGGCAATTAAGAAAGTGGATGAAATGCTGGAAGAAAGAGTAGGCGTTGGCTTCGAGATGCTGGTCAACAATTTCTCGGCTGGCATCCTGGGCGTCTTCCTCGTACTGTTTGGCTTCTGGGCCATCGGTCCTGTCGTTACGGCTTTCAGCAATGCGGCTGGTGCGCTTGTCGATGCTTTGGTTAACGCTCGACTCCTTCCGCTGGCGGCGATCATCATTGAACCTGCCAAGGTTTTGTTCCTGAACAATGCTTTGAATCATGGTGTCCTTGCACCCCTGGGCGTGGCGGCCGTGAGTGAAAATGGACGCGCCATTCACTTCCTGCTGGAGACAAATCCCGGTCCTGGCCTTGGTTTGCTATTGGCGTTCTATGTAGCTGGCAAAGGCATGTTGAAGGAATCCGCGCCTGGCTCCATGATCATCCACTTCCTCGGCGGCATTCACGAGATCTATTTCCCGTACGTGCTTGCCCACCCCATCATGATTTTGGCCATGATCGCCGGCGGCTTCAGCGCTGATCTCTGGTTTGTCATCAGCGGCGCGGGCCTCGTTGCCACTCCTTCGCCTGGATCGATCTTTGCTTATCTGGCGGTCACCCCACCTGGACAGCACTTCGCTGTGTTGACCGGCGTACTGGTTGGCGCGGTGGTTTCCTTCCTCGTTGGTTCCTTCATCCTGCGCGTTCGCCCCGTTCGTGAGGAAGAAGAAGAGACTGCAGCTGTTACTGGCGCTGTCCCAGCATAAGAACTGACAAATTACGCTTACTCGAATCTGGCGGGTGCGGTAATCTATCGAATTACGCCGCGCCTGCCAGAGACTTTTATGAAGGAGAATCAACATGACAAAATCCATTTCTGGAGAAAGTGTAAAAACAATCATTTTGGCTTGTGAAGCCGGAATGGGGTCCAGCCTGATGAGCGTCAATTCTCTAAAGAAAAAACTGAAAGCCGCGCAGATTACTGATGTCACTGTCCTGCATAAACCGGCCCGTGAAATCCCTGCTGATGCTCAAGTTGTCGTGGTACATAAGGGGTTGGCAAAGGTCGCGGCCAGCAAGGCACCTAACGCTGTGGTCATTGCATTCAATCATTTTCTCAATGACCCGGCCTTTGACAAACTCGTAAAAGCAATTGCAGACAAATCTGAAATCGTTGGATCGGACCTTTAGAATATGTCCATTCTTTCCAAAGAACGCATCCAGCTCAATGCCACTGCCACAGATCGTGATGACGCCATTCGCAAAGCCGGGGAACTGCTGGTCAACTCAGGTTGTGTTTTACCAGAATACGTGGAGGGGATGCTAAAGCGTGAAACGACCATGTCCACCTGCCTGGGCGGCGGTGTGGCTATTCCTCATGGGATGTACGAAAACAAGGATCACGTCTTGCAGACAGGCATCTCGGTTTTACAGGTTCCGGCCGGCGTGGAATGGGACCCAGATGAGATCGTGTATCTGGTGATCGGAATCGCATCATCTTCTGACGAACATGTTGGCATTCTGGCAAGCCTTGCCGATGTTGTGGATGATGAAAACAATCTTAAGGAACTGATCGGCGCCACTTCGCCGGATGTTATCCTCAAGTATTTGGATCATAGCGAGGCTTCCTGACCTCAACGAAAAGGAGCTGCAATTGCATGGCAGAGAAATACAGGAAGTATCGAACCGCAGATTATCCGCTGCCCCGCGAAAGTTGGGCATGGAATCTCTATGGAGCCGGGATGGAAAATATGGGAAGCGGTGGCAAGCCTGAACCATTTTCGATCCCTGAACCGAACGATGACCAGTTGCTTGTACGAATTGACAGTGTGGGTGTCTGTTATTCAGATGTCAAAATCCTCAAGCAGGGCGGCAATCATCCTAAACTTTATAACCGCAACTTAGCTGAAAACCCCACTCGCCTGGGGCATGAGACCTCGCTCACGGTTATCAAAGTGGGTAAAAACCTGTCAAAGGATTATCACCCCGGTCAACGGCTTGCAGTCCAACCGGATATCTATCAGAACGGATTAAGCACAGCGTATGGTTACACCATTCCCGGTGGACTGGTGCAATATCATCTGATCGGCAAGGAGGTCCTGGAAACTGACGCGGGTGCTTGTCTGCTCCCGGTGGAAGAGAGCATGGGATATGCAGAGTCTGCTTTATTGGAACCGTGGGGATGCGTAGCTGCTGCCTACACTCAACGTCGCAGGTTGGAACCAAAGCCTGGCGGCAGGCTTTGGATCATTGGCCAGCCAGGCGACACCACTGAATTCACTTTTTCCACTGGGCTGAATGCACCAGCGACGATCATTCTGACCGATGCGTCACCATCGATAAAAGAACTTGCAGCTATGACACAAGCAAAAGTCGTTGAAAAAAATAATCTAACGGCAAATGATTATGAAGGGCTCAACCGTGAACTAACCGATGGCAAAGGCTTTGATGATATTGTCCTGCTCAACCCAACTTCAGCAGAGGTTGTCGGTCAGGTTGCGCGCCTGATAGCCCGGCGAGGCACATTGAATTTGGTAGGCAGCAAGGCACTGGATGGACTCGTTCAAGTGGACTTTGGCCGCCTTCATTACGATTACATCGCGTTTGTAGGCAACTCAGGCCTGGATATCGCTGCATCGTACGGTGAGGAACACAATCGCTGTGAACTGCGTGCAAACGGAGTTGCTGTCTTTGTTGGCGCCGGTGGACCAATGGGACAAATGCACGTTCAACGGGCGCTCGAACTTCCGGATGGACCGCGTTTCGTAATTGCAACAGAAGTCAACGATGAGCGGTTACTGACCCTCAAAGAAATGTTTGCGCCTCTGGCTGAGAAACAAAACCGTACCCTGCTTTTCTTCAACCCCACCAATTCTCAGCAATCTTTCCACCAGTTTGTCATGGATTCCACAAACAGCCGGGGCGCAGACGATGTGGTTGTCAGCGTGCCGATTGCAAGTTTGATGGAGCAGGCAGATACCGTGATGAAACCCGACGGAATGCTGGTGTTTTTTGCAGGTGTCCCCAATGGAACGATGGGAAAGGTCAATCTGAGCAATGTATATTTATCCAATGCACAATACACAGGAACCTCTGGTCTGACAATTCACGACCAGGCGCTTGTAATGGAGCGTCGTCTTGAAGGAACGTTATCACCCGGCCGTTCAGTAGCTGCGATTGGTGGGCTTGAAACCGCTGCAGACGCTATCCAATCTGTGATGGACAGCCGTTATCCGGGTAAAGTCGTGATCTTCCCGCAAATTCACAACTTGCCATTGACCAGTCTCAAGGAATTGAAGGAGCGCCTGCCTGAGGTCGCTGCCAAACTGGGCGAAGACATGATGTGGACCACGGATGCAGAAGAGGCATTGATCGAAAAATTCTGGGAAGAACCTGTGCAATAAAAAATGGAGCATAAATGCCTTACGACATACATCATGAAAAAAACTATTCGCAGGATGCGCGCAGCGTTTATGACGCCGCTTTGAAATCAGCGGGGGAACTTAAAGGACAAATGCTTTCCTCTTCACCAAATGATCTCCGTTTTGAAGTGAAATTTGATAAGACGATTCTTGGAAAAGTATTGGGTGATCGCACACAAATGACCTGCGTTGTCCAAAGCGCAGAAAATGGAAGTAAGGTCGTGGTAGATGCATATCCGCTGGATGCCGTTGGCCGAAAGTTAATGTTTGGCGCGCGTAAGGGTGTAACGCAGACGGTAATTGATATGTTCACAACGCATTTGGAAAACAATCTGAAATAAAAACAGCTTAACCCTGCAGCACTATTCAACCTAGTTGGGGGTTCTCAAGTAAAATCAATTCAATGAAAGAATTCATCTATAGTCGCAACGCGGTATATGAGACTTTGCGCGCCAGGCGCAGGGATATTTTCAAGATTGAGCTGGCTGACAATGTACAGATCAAAGGCAAACTTGCCGAAATCATGGCTTTGGCATCGCAGCGAAAAATCCAGGTTGTTAAAGCACAACGGGCGCAGTTAGATAAAATCCATGATAATAATCAGGGCGTCGTCGCTGAGGTAAGCAAATATCCATATGCGGATTTACTGGATATTTTGGAACGCGCTCGAACGAATAATGAACAGCCGTTTGTTTTGTTGCTGGATTTATTGAACGACCCTCAAAATTTTGGGACGTTGATCCGTACTGCTGAAGCGATTGGCGTGCATGGAGTTGTGATTCCATTAGCGCATACTGTGGAGGTCACACCCGCAGTCGTGAATGCCTCTTCGGGTGCAAGTGAACATATGTTGATTGCACAATCCAATCTCGCCCAGGCGATAGACGCGTTGAAAGAAGAAAACGTCTGGATTGTAGGATTGGATCAAAACGGAGAAATGATCGGGGAGAAGAATAAACGTCACTTAACGGCCGCAGTTGCCCTGGTCGTCGGAAGCGAAGGAGAAGGAATCCGCCAGCTCACACGTTCAAAGTGCGACATCGTGTTGAAGCTTCCGATGCGCGGGCAAGTCGAGTCATTGAATGCAGCAGTGGCGGGATCTGTAGCGTTATATTTAACGTATCTGGCAAGAACCGGTGGTTGAGTAGCCCGAAGCGATAGCGGAGGGCGTATCGAAACCACCAAATAACAAGAATATTTTTGATTACATGGTGGTTTCGATACGTGGCGGACAAGCACTGCCGCTACTCAACCACCGGATCACTTTTGGAATTTGGAGAAATAAATGCCTCAAGCAACCTATCATTTCCCTCGCGGCTTTTTGTGGGGGACGGCGACCGCTGCGCATCAAGTGGAAGGGAATAACACATACAACCAATGGTGGAAATGGGAGCAGGATGGTCATACAAACGGGACATCAGGTCTGGCCTGCGATTGGTGGGGCGGACGCTGGCGCGAAGATTTCGACCGCGCCGCGGAAGGTGGACAGAACGCGCATCGTTTCTCCGTCGAATGGAGTCGCATTCAACCCACGCCGGATACCTGGGATGAAGAGGCATTAGAACACTATCGCAATATGTTGCGTGGCTTGCATGAACGTGGCATGACTCCCTTAGTCACGTTGCATCATTATACAGACCCGCTTTGGTTGGCGGAAATGGGCGGTTGGGAAACAGAAGCGGCCGTTCCGCTGTTTGAAAAGTTCGTCCGCAAGACCGTTGAAGCGCTGAAGGAATATTGCACGTTATGGTGTACGTTCAACGAGCCAAATGGTTATGCGTTGAATGGATATGTCGGCGGTGGGCTGAGCGGTAACTTTCCACCTGGTAAGAATAACTTGAAACTCGCGATGCAGGTCCAGGCAAACATGATCCGCGCGCATGCAGCTGCCTATCGCGCTATTCATCAGATTCAACTAGAGGCAAGGGTGGGCATTGCATTACATTACCGCGCCTTCACGCCTCATTACAGCTGGTCACCTCTGGATATATTTCTCACCAAAAATGCCAGCAACATGTTGAACAATATCTTTCCGATGGCGTTCTCCAATGGAGTGATACGTTCTCTGCTCGGCACGATCCGGATTCCTGAAGCCAAAGGCACACAGGATTATTTCGGATTCAATTACTATACGCGCAACCGAGTCACATTTGATTTACGAAGACCGGAAACGATGTTCACCAGCGCGTTCTTTGCCGATGATTCCGACTTCAGCGACAAAAATTTTCTAGTCAATGAACCGGAAGGCCTGTTCGAAGGGTTGAAATGGATTGTGCGGACCTTTCCGAACTTGCCTATTATCATCAGCGAAAACGGATTCGCCAACGCTGAGGACCGCGGGCGTCCTCGCTATATCGCTCAACACATTCATCAAATGTGGCGCGCGGTCAATTTCAACTGGCCCGTGAAAGGCTATTTTCATTGGACACTGGTGGATAACTTCGAATGGGAACACGGCTGGACTCTTCGTTTCGGTCTATGGGCATTGGATCAGAACACACAAAAACGCACTAAACGCCCCAGCGCGGACCTTTATGCCGAGATCTGCAAAGAGAACGGACTCTCGTCAGATATGGTGCAGAAGTATTGCCCTGAGGTATTCGATAAGTTGTTCCCGGTTTAATTCGAAACAGATAATGAATCTCTCCCCAGAATTTATTTCCAACATGCAGAACGTTTTTGAAGAGGATGGACTTGCCTTTTTACAGGCATTACCAGATCTGGTCGCCGAAGCCTCCGCTCGATGGGGATTGACCGATGTTCAGCCTGTTGACAATCTCTCGTATAACTTCGTGGCATTGGCAAATCGTAGTAATGAAAAGGTTGCTCTCAAAATCGGTGTGCCGCGCGATGAATTGACCAGCGAAATCGCGGCCTTACGTCTATTTAATGGAGAAGGCGCGTGTCGATTGATCGATTCTGATGAAGAAAAAGGCTTCCTGCTGCTCGAACGCCTGAATCCAGGGGTGATGCTATCCACAATGGAAGATGACGAGCAGGCAACTCATATCGGCGCGGAGGTGATGCAAAAGATTTGGAGACCGTTAGATCATGTCACCCTGAGCGATAGCGAAGGGTCCCTTAGACAACCGGTGAGACTCTCCCTGGCACCGCCCGCCAGGGCAGGTGTCGGTCGCGACGAACGCTGCCTCAGAGCGACGCGAACCAAGTTTATTCTTTTATCTGATTGGTTCGATGGATTGAACAGATTGCGAGAGATGTTCAACGGCGGCACAGGTCCCTTGAATGAAGAGCTGGTGGATAGAGTCGAACAATCTGTGAAGGATTTCTTAGCAGAGAATCATAAACCTGTGCTCATGCACGGAGATTTTCATCACTTCAACATTTTGTCGTCAGAGCGTGGCTGGCTGGTGATCGACCCGAAAGGTGTAATCGGTCCTGCAGGCTATGAGGTGGGTCCATTCCTCATCAATCCGTGGGGCGAGCTGGTAAATGGAATCGATCAGCAGCGGATGACAAAGAGGCGGATCGACATCCTGCACGAATGCTTGGGTTTCGAGCGCGAGCGCATCCATGCCTGGGGTTTGGCACACGCGATCCTTTCTGCCTGGTGGAGCATCGAAGATAATACAGGCTGGGAATTTGCGCTGGCTTTTGCCGAGATGATCGCCGATTTGCGGCTTGATCCTTAAAACAAAACGGCCTCTCAGTGAAAGGCTGGATATTGTAGTGCACTCAGAAGTGCGCGCTGACCATCAGGCTCATCAAAATAATACAGCCTCCGGGCAGGAGGCTGTATTTTGGGAAACGAGACCAGGTTACATTCCAATAAGACTTAGAACAGCGTAGGCGAGTGCCAGCCAGGGCGCGATGGTGCCAAGGACTGGAACAAAGGTCGCAAGTCCAACGCACAGGAAGAACAACCACATACACCAACCGGAAATTGTCTTAGGCATCGAAATGTTCATTTTACATTCTCCTTTAGAATGATTCTTGGCTGTCCACGCCGGACAGCTCTAACATATAGAACCCTGCTCGGTTGTGGGAGATACGCGGCGCATGGTAGAATTTAGTTATACTTTTGTTCCCCACAGCCCCTATGGGTCTCCCTATACAATCCGCAATACAATAAAGCGCGAATCTTCTGTCAAACAGAATCTTATACTGTGGCAAAACCTTTAGTATCTCGAACTCAATAACTATTCATGACAACTATTACAACTCCTGCAGAATTTTCAATGTACCGGACGCATGTCTCGGACCGGACGGATCCTGTAAGATGGGTCTGGTCGCATGCGCGGCGCCATGGGTGGATTATTTTCATGATGATCGTTGGCGCCATCGGCAACGCGGCGCTTGCTGCGGTGGTGCCCGTGCTGACTGGCAATGCGTTCAATGCGATGCTCCAGCCTGTTCCAGATACGAGTGTTCTGGTTCCCCTGGCTCTGATCATCGGCACCTCGCAGGTGATCCGCGGCGCTTTGCAATTGGGACGCAACTTTGGGGCAGAATTGCTCGCTCAAAAAATGGAACGGGCGGTGCGCGATGAGTTGTATCTATCCCTGCTTGCGAAGAGCATGACTTTTCACAACCTGCAGCCCGTGGGCGACACCATGGCGCGAACCACCAATGATGTGCGCGAAGTCAACTATATGTTCAGCCCGGGGATCAATCTGGTGGTGGGTTCGCTCATCTTTTTGCTGATGCCGATTTTCGTCGCAGGTCGTTATCATCCATTACTGATTCTCACACCAGTCGTTTTCATCAGTCTCTATTTTGTCTCATTGATTCGATATTTAAGAACCCTGGCCCCAATCACCGATGAAGTACGTGCTACTTTTGGAAAGATGAATACACATCTCTCTGAATCTTTGGATGGCGTGGAAGTAGTGAAGGGCGCGTCGCAAGAGGATGCGGAAGTGGAGCGCTTCGTCGTTAACGCTAGTCGCGTACGGGACACATTCGTGAAACAGGGTGATCTTGAAGGACGTTATGTGGCGATGCTTCTTCTCGGCTCTGCCTACGCCTTTGGTTTGTTTCACGCTCTGTGGCTTTTCCGCAGCGGCGCGCTAAATCTCGGTGACGTAGTCGCTTATTTCGGACTTCTCCGCCTGCTTGAGTTTCCGACGTTTGTATCCACCTTTGCATACTCGCAGATCTCGCTGGGTATCTCTGGTGCTCGTCGCATTTTGGAATTGATGAATCGCGAAACCAACCTTGATCAGAATGCGCAGGGGTATGCCGATGTAATGAAGGGAGAGGTGGAATTTCGAAATGTGAGTTTTAGTTACGCGCTGAGCGGAGTGAACGATAGTGAGAGCAGACGAAGCGCAGGCAAGAATGGTAATCGTCCTTCGTCTACTGGCTTCGCAACAAGCGCTCAACCTTCCGCTCAGGACGAGGTGCTTCAAAACATCTCATTCAAAGTCAAAGCCGGGCAAACCGTTGCAATTGTAGGGCAGACCGGTGCAGGAAAAACTTCGCTGGTGAAATTGATCAACCGCACCTATGACACAACACAGGGACAGGTC
>DAINRK010000126.1:0-10121 GCA_036741855.1 Anaerolineales bacterium | reverse complement strand
CCCTCTTTCAAAGGCATTGGCCGTGCAATCCGCTATCTGACGCGCTATGGACGTCAGGCTGCCTTACCGTATATCTTCCTTGTCATTGCCACGCTTTCACAACTTGCTGTGCCTCATATGGTACGTAACATCATTGATGCTGTGACCAGTGGTTATGTGGCAGACCAGATTCTTGGCGCGCTGGATAAGATCCCCACTGCATTTGTGGGCCAGGCCTTGCCGAAGATTTTGGAAGCCACAGGGAAGGATGCTTCCTTAACGCTGGACCAGCTCAAAGTCCAGTTGGAAGCGGATGTGACCAACGCGCCGCAGGCGCTCGTCTATGCTTTGGTCGCCATCATTGTCTTCGCCGCTTTGCGTGGTATCTTCTCGTTCCTGCAGGCATTCTGGGCGGAGAAGAACTCACAGGCAGTTGCCTACGATTTGCGAAATGATTTGTATGCAAAAATACAGCGACTGTCATTTTCGTATCACGACAAGAATCAGACCGGACAGTTGATGATCCGCGCGACCGATGATGTGGAGAAAGTCCGTTTATTTATTGGGCAGGGACTTCTGCAGCTCGTTGGCGCAGTGATCCTGCTGACAGGGACGATCATTATTTTATTCTCCTCCAACGTTTCACTGGCATGGACAGCGATGCCCATCCTGCCGGTTGCGATTGTGATATTCATCATCTTTGCCAGCCTGGCCCAGCCGATGTTCACCAAAGTACAACAGAAGTTGTCTTACTTGAACACGGTATTGCAGGAAAACCTGGCAGGCATCAAGGTGATCAAGGCGTTCACACGAGAGAAGGAACAACAAACAAAATTCCAACATGCCGCAGATGAAACCATGAACCAGCAGATCGCGGTCTCCCGCCTGTTCACTTTTATGTTCCCGTTTGTGTTCCTGGTAGCAAATCTTGGGCAGGCTGCAATCCTGTATGTGGGAGGCAAACAGATTATCGCGGGTACATTGAGCCTTGGCGCGTGGCAGGAGTTTTCGCTTTATCTGATGTATCTATTCTTCCCTGTCATGATGTTCGGAATGATCATCACGCAAATGGGACAGGCAGGCGCGTCGGCTGAGCGTATTTTCGAAATTCTCGACGCAAAGTCAGACATTGTCGATAAACCGGACGCCATCAAACTCCCCGACGTAAAAGGGAATGTCAAATTCGAGAATGTCACCTTCCGCTATTTTGGCGGGGGCGAACCTGTCCTCAACAAAGTTTCGTTCGAAGCGAAGCCGGGTGAAACCATTGCATTGCTTGGCGCGACAGGTTCAGGCAAGACCACGATCATCAACTTGTTGCCGCGCTTTTATGACCCCAGCGAAGGCAGGATAACGATCGATGGCTATGATTTGCGGGATGTGACTCTCGATTCACTTCGTTCACAAATTGGCATTGTTTTGCAGGAAACAACGCTATTTAGCGGAACAATCCGCGAGAACATTGCGTTCGGTAAACCTGATGCCACTCAGAATGAAATCGAGTCGGCTGCAAGAGCCGCAGCTGCCCATGAATTTATCATGGCCTTCCCCGAAGGATACAACGCGCATGTCGGTGAGCGTGGCCAGACTCTTTCTGGCGGACAAAAACAACGCATCGCCATTGCCCGGGCCTTACTTCTCAACCCGCACATTCTCATCCTCGACGACTCAACCTCCAGCGTGGATCTCAACACCGAGGCACAAATCCAAAAGGCGCTCGATACCTTGATGAAGGGCCGAACTTCCTTCGTGATTGCACAACGCATTAGCACCGTGATCAATGCCGATAAGATTATTGTGCTCGATAAAGGTGAAATTGTTGAACAGGGCAGACATGCGGACCTGATGGAAGAAAGTGCAATCTACGCCGAGATTTATAACTCTCAACTTTTACAGACATCCGAAGCCCCAGAGACTCCGGAAGTGGTAGAAGAAGGTGTACTATGATGGGTCCCGGCCGCTTTGGCGGTATGCTCAATCAGGAAACTCTTAAGCCTCGTGCGCTGAGTGAAACGTTGGCGCGCCTGGGCAAATATTTCGTCCAGTACTGGTACATGATCGTATTGGCAGTTCTCTTTGTCGTTGTTTCCACCTGGACTCAAGTAACGACTCCAGAATTGACAGGTCAGGCAACGGATTGTTTCCTCGTTCCCGCGGGTGTTTCTGCATTTGGAAGTTTCGGCTCATTCGCCCCTCGGCCTGATTCACAGTCCCCGGCTCCTGCCTCCACTTGCTATCTCACCACTGAAGATCCCTCCACATTATCGTTTTCACGGCAGATCATCTACAAAGCCTATACACTAAGTGGATTCGAAACACCCGATCCCGCAAATATGACTAGTGATCAACGAGTTGAAGGCTTAACACGACTTATCCTCATCATGCTCGCGTTATTTATCCTCAGCTCTGTATTGACAGGCGCGACCTTCTTCACCATGGCATGGACAGGTCAGCATGTTTTGCGCGTGATGCGCATAAAAGTGTTTGAGCAATTGCATCGGCTTTCGTTGAGTTATTACTCTGAGCACGAAGCAGGCGACTTAATGAGTCGCATCACCAACGATACGACCGCCATTGAACAGGCATTTTCGTTCGCGCTGGTCAATGTGTTCAGCGGCATCTTACTGCTCGT
Organism: Anaerolineales bacterium; assembly: GCA_036741855.1. GTDB lineage: Bacteria > Chloroflexota > Anaerolineae > Anaerolineales > Villigracilaceae > Defluviilinea. Next base: position 7,510 of record DAINRK010000126.1, on the reverse strand, counting down.
CTGGGTATCCTACAATATGCTCACTACCAACCTGCCTTTCGCCTTACTTTCTCTGGCAGTTGCGCCGATTATGTTCCTTGCTACATATTATTTCTCTGAACAGGCGCGCAAAGCCTTCCGTGTTTCGCGCGAAGAGATTGGCAACGTCAATGCTGAATTACAGGAAAGCATTTCTGCCGTGCGCGAGGTGCAGGCCTTCAACCGCGCGGACGAGAACATCGAACAGTTCAAGGAAGTCAACGCCGCCAACCGCGATGCGAATGTGCGTGCAGTTGCATACACTTCTGCTTTAGCCCCAACTCTCGAGGCTTTGTCTTATGTTGCACTGGCAATTGTCACCGGAGTAGGTGGATGGTACCTGCTCAAAGGCCAAACCCTTCTCGGAACCACAGTTACTCTGGGCATAGTTGTGACTTTCCTCGGTTACGTCCAGCGCTTCAATCAGCCAATCCAGCAGATCGCGGTACTGTGGACGAATATCCAAAACGCCATTGCGGGTGCAGAGCGTATCTTCACGATCCTTGATGAAAAGCCTGCTGTGAACAATAAACCTGCTGCGAAAGAGATTCCGGAAATCAAAGGTCTTGTTGAATTTGATAAGGCAACTCATTCTTATGAAGATGGCGTTCCTGTATTGAAGGATGTCTCGTTTACCGCACAGCCGGGACAGACTATCGCTATCGTTGGTCCGACCGGGGCGGGCAAGACAACGATCATCAATCTCATCCCTCGCTTCTACGATGTGACCAGTGGCTCGGTCAAAATCGATGGCATGGACGTCCGGGACGTCTCGATGAAATCACTCCGCGAACAGATCGGTATCGTTCTTCAGGACACATTCCTCTTCAGCCAGAGCGTGATGGAAAATGTCCGCTTTGGGCGACCAGACGCGACCGATGAGGAAGTGAGGGCCGCCATCAAACTAGCCAACGCGGATTCATTTATCCAACGCCTCCCGGAAAAATATGACACGGTTTTGGGTGAACGCGGCTCAGGTCTTTCTCAGGGACAGCGCCAGTTGCTGTCCATTGCACGCGCCGCGCTTGCAGACCCACGCATACTGATTTTGGACGAAGCCACCTCCAGCGTGGACACACGAACCGAGCGTCTCATCCAGAAAGCGTTCGACGAACTGCTCAAAGGCCGCACCGCGTTCGTCATCGCACATCGTTTATCCACGATTCGAAATGCGGATGTGATCCTTGTCTTGAAAGATGGACAGATCATCGAACGCGGCAGGCACGATGAATTGCTCGCAAAAGAAGGCTTCTATTACGACCTGTACATGAGCCAGTTCAAGAAACAGGAAGAGATGGAAGTTGCATGATAAGTAATTTGAAAATTACCCGGTGGTTGAGTAGTTCTGAGCGGTAGCGAGGAACGTATCGAAACCACTCATAACGTTCAAAATCCCCTTTCCGGAAAATGGATAGGGGATTTTGATTCTTTGAAGTTATACTTGATTCAAGCATTTCTGAGGAGAAATCCATGACCACATCCCCTGCATTGACATACCTGGAAGAACAGCATGACAGATTCCAGGCAGAATTGATTGAACTCCTCCGCATTCCATCCATTTCGCATGACCCAGCATATAAGGAAGACATGGATAAAGCCGCGCATTGGCTCGCCAGCAAACTCCGTTCGATGGGAATGGACAATGTCGAGATTCTTCCCACTGCAGGGCATTCAGTTGTCTATGCCGAATGGATAAACGGCGGTGCCTCAGCTCCGACAATACTTATTTATGGACACTATGATGTCCAATCTCCTGAGCCATTGGAGGATTGGAAAAGTGAACCATTTGAGCCAACCGTTCGAGACGAAAACCTCTATGCGCGTGGTGCCTCAGATATGAAAGGACAGACACTCGCGGCAGTGAATGCCGTGGAAGCCATCGTGAAGTCCGGAGACTTGCCGATCAACATCAAGTTCCTGATTGAGGGTGAAGAGGAGATTGGCTCAAAGCATTTGAATGAGTTTTTGATTGCACATCGCGAGAAACTGGCTTCGGACTTTTCTCTAAACACTGACGCAGGTGGCATGCCCGATGCAGACACCCCCTCGATCTGTTATTCATTGCGCGGTGGAGCCGGTTTCACCCTGCAAATTTTTGGCCCCAGCCAGGATGTTCATTCAGGTGAATACGGTGGGGTCATTCAAAACCCGATCAATGTCTTGAGTAAACTGATCGCAGATTTGCATGACGAGCACGGGCATGTCACATTGCCTGGATTTTATGATAAGGTACAAAAACTTGATGAAGAGGAACGCGCTGAATTGGCGCGGCTTCCATTGGACGAAGAGTTTCTTCTCAAGCATTCAGGTGCACCCGCGCTGTGGGGCGAGCCGGAATACATACCTGCCGAGCGGATCGGTGCACGTCCCACAATGGATGTCGTTAAATTTGAAGCCGGGCAGCCGAAGTCTGCCATTCCGGCGAAGGCGACCGCTCGTATTTCGTTCCGCTTAGTGCCGGACCAGGACCCAGCCGAAGTGCATGGACAACTTAGACAGTATCTGACAACCCATGCCCCTCCAACTGTGAAATGGGACCTCGAATTTCTTGGAGGCGGTCATGCGGTCATCACGAATCGCAAATCTCCCGCAGTCTTTGCTATGAAGGAGGCGCTTCAAACTGTTTTTGGAAAACCACCTATTTTTCAAAGAGTCGGTGGGGGGATCGGCGCTGTGTTGATGTTCAAGCAAACCCTGGGAATTGATTCGGTCTTAACCGGTTTCTCTCTATATGATGATAACTTTCATGGCCCAAATGAGAAACTGCATCTGCCCACCTGGAAGAAAGGCATGGCGGCACTTGTTCATTTCTTCCATAATTTGATTGATAAATAACCAGATACGCTCAATATATAAAAGTCTCTCGCTGCAATCGCGAGAGACTTTTGATTTTGTTCAGGTTTCTTCCTTTAATTCTTTACGATCTGGAATAGTCGGAGATGACGACAATACCTTTAGACTTCGTAATAGCGGAGTCATTGTCACGCCCTGTACAAAGATGGAAAACCCCACGACCCCAAATGCCGCCGTGATGATCTGCCCGCGATATTCGAGTTCTGGTGGTAACCCCAGCGCGAGAGCCAACGCCAACGCACCACGCAGACCACCCCAGAACAATATATGCTGATAATTCTTCTCTATCTTCAACCTTGATTTATCGAACAGGGCGCTCAATGGGTAGATCGCGGCCGCACGTCCGAGTGTGACCACCAGAATCGCAACTGTTACCGGTAGGAGCGTACTAAGAGAAAGTTGATTTGCCTGGCTGACGCCGATCAAAAAGAAAATGATAGAGTTGGCAATGAATGCCATGAACTCCCAAAAGTCCATGATGAACGCTCGACCTTTATCGGAATACGCGTTTGGCAAACCGAAATTGCCAACGAGAATCCCAGCCGTAAGCGTGGAAAGCACACCCGAAACATGGAAATCCTCCGCGATCAGGAATGAACCATACGCGGCAACCGTGCTGAGTGTCAGCTCAACTAGATGGTCATCCGTCGTACGGGTGAGGAGCAGGATCAATCCCGCACATACTGCACCGATCAAGAAACCACCGAATATCGAGTACGTAGTATTGAGAAAAGTTGCCCGTACAGAAATACTACTCCCGGTGACAAGGGCAAGCGCAACTGTGAATCCAACAGCTGCTGTCGCGTCATTGAACAAGCTCTCTGCTTCGACCAATAGGCGCAGGCGGCCGTGCACGCCGGCTTCCTTGAATGTGGCGATTACTGACACAGGATCGGTTGCTGCGATCAAGATTCCAAATAATGCCGCGCTTTGCCATGCCCAACCTGCCAGATAGACCATACCAGCAACTGTTAGTAACGCGGAAAACACCACACCCATTGTGGCGAAAATGAGAATGACAGGCAGATTACGAATTAGCTCACGCCAGCGGATGAACAAGGTTGCTTCAAAGATCAATGGCGGGAGCAAAACAGTGAAGATAAGATCCTTGCTTAATTCAAGCCGAGGACCAAATGGAAAAAACGAAAGAGCAATTCCCGCCAGGACCAAGCCAACAGTGTAAGGCATCCGCACGCGCTGCGCCACCATCGCAACCAGCGCGGCAATCAATAAAAGGAATTCAATGTTTTCAATGGTCAGTTCCATAAGTCAAGTATACAGTTTTATTCTTACAGGGACAGCTTGCGGTTTCATTCTTTTCCTCCTTCTTCTTTTATCTTCTATGGTATCCTTAACCCACCTTACTCCTGGAGCCTGTGCATGTATGTTGCCATTGAAGGGGTTATCGGAGTTGGCAAGACGACTCTGGCCCGCCTTCTACAGTCTGCATTCAACGCCGAGATACTTCTTGAGGTTTTTGAAGAGAACCCGTTCCTTTCTGATTTTTACAGTGATCGCGAACGCTATGCGTTCCAAACACAAATATTCTTTTTGTTGAGTCGCTATCATCAACAACGCCGAACTGTACCTGATATGCTTGCGACTGGGAAAAATCTTTTCGCTGATTACACCTTTGCCAAAGATGCCCTGTTTGCGCGCATCAACCTGAAAGGCGATGAACTCGACATGTACTACAAAGTGCATGAGGCACTCGCAGAGAAAATTCAAAAACCTGATTTGCTTGTCTATTTGCAAGCCACAACAGACACATTGATGCAGCGCATTGCCCAGCGCGATCGTTCCTATGAACGTCAGATGGAACGTTCCTATATTAATGAACTTAACTTGGCCTATGATCATTTCTTTTCAAAGCCTTTTGACCATACACCCATACTAACAGTCGACTCCAACAATCTAAATGTCGTTCAAAATTCTGACCATCTGAAATTTATAGAGAACAGCATCAGACAAAGCCTCAGCCTGCCTCCGTTTCAACAAACGTTGCCTTTACCCTGACTTTTCGCGCTGAGTGCTACGCAATCGAAGCGTAGTTATTTTGAGTACTTAATCTTTTATTTGATCGCCGCCTTTTGTCTACGGGACCTAGACACATCTGCACTTGTCCCCTTGGGACAGATGCAAGTGTGTACTTCGTCCATCCACTTAGAATGAATCATGGAGCCTTATGCGAGTCACGCGTGAATCATTGATCCGAATCGCCAGGGAAACTGCGCAGGAACGCGCTTTCAACGACCGCGACATCATCGCCGCGTATCTATCTGGTTCACTTGCCTCCGAAGAGATGGATCCTATGCTTGGAGGCACAGCAGATATTGATGTAATCTTCGTTCATGCCAGTGAGCCGCTTCAGCGGCGCGAATTTATCCAGCTCACACCTGATTTCCATGTGGACATAAGCCATCGCGCCAAAGCGGAGTTCAAGAAGCCCCGTGAGTTGCGTGTAGACCCCTGGCTGGGCTGGGAAATGTATGACCCAATGCTTCTTTTTGAACGCGAAAAATTCTTTGAGTTTATTCAGGCAGGTTTACGTGCCGGGTTTGAATTCAATGCTCCCGCGCCCGCCTTACATCGTTCGCGTTTATTGCTAGCCCAGGCGCGTCAGATTTGGAGGGAATTACTTTCAATCGGCGATGAAGTTACAACTAAAGATGTGGAGCAATACATGAGTTCGTTGTTTCATGCAGTCAATGCAGTGGCAGAACTCTCAGGTCCTCCATTGCAGGAGCGCCGTCTGCTGCTGGAATTCGCCTCGCGGGCAGAGACGGCCCAACGCCCGAACATGAATGATGCGCTAATTGGGCTATTGGGTGGATTTGATGTGACGCCTGCAACAATCAGCGAATGGCTCCCGCAATGGAAAATTGCCTTTGAGTCTGCAATGCAGAATTCTGATGTTGATCCGCGTATTCATCCGTCCCGTATCAATTATTACGAGAAGGCGATGCAATCAATTCTTGACGGCGGGAACCCTCATGCTGTCCTCTGGCCCCTAGTACAGACCTGGACTCTGGCGGTTAATGTGCTGCCTAATTTTGCACGCGAGGACTGGCGCGTTGCTTGTGGTCAATTGGGCTTCACCAGTAAAGGTATCGAAGATCATGCAAACGCACTCGATCACTTCCTTGATGAAGTGGAGGTGTTGCTTGATGAGCTTACAGCTCAGTATGGATTGGAAACGCCATCACGTATCTAACATGTCATTGTAAGGAGGAGCGTAGCGACGACGAAGGAATCTCAAGTATTCAATGTAGAATTGATTAAAAAACAGGAGATTGCTTCGCCTACGGCTCGCAATGACATCAACAGGAATAACATGACTCATGATGAAGCTTTAGCTCTTGTTCGTGAATATGTAAAAAATGAAGGCCTGGTGAGACACATGCTCTCAGTCGAAGCTGCCATGCGTTTTTACGCTGAAAAATTCGGCGAAGATCCTGATGCATGGGGGCTGATCGGTTTACTCCACGATTTTGATTGGGAAATCCATCCAACTCTCGAACAACATCCTCAAGACGGTGCTCCAATTTTACGCGAGCGCGGGGTCCCCGAAGAGATCATTCAGGATATTTTGAGTCATGCCGATCACTTAAACATGTCGCGCGATACATTGAGACGCAAAGCCATCTGCGCCTGTGACGAAATTACAGGGCTAATCACCGCGGTAGCCCTGGTTCGCCCCTCGCGTTCATTGTATGACCTTGAAGCCTCTTCCGTAAAAAAGAAATGGAAAGATAAAGCCTTCGCTGCTGGAACTTCCCGCACTGAAATGGAGCATGCCGCTCAGGAATTTGGCATTGAGCTATGGGAACATGTCGGCAATGTCATTCAAGCTATGCGAAGGATCGCGCCAGAACTAGGATTGGTGGGGAATATTCAGCAGTAATTCGCTTGTTTCGTCCACCAACTTCATGGGTTTGATTTGGCCATAAAAATTTCTTGTTTGTTTCGTTTATTAATATAGTTCAAAGGCTCTTTTCTGTTATTTGCCATTCCATATAACCAAGCCTATAATCAACCGCACCATGTCTGTTACTGATGAAATCAAATCTCGCATCAACATCGTAGACCTCGTCTCCGAGGCTGGTGTGAAACTGCGCCATGCAGGGAAAAACTATACAGGCTTTTGCCCATTCCATGAGAATAAGAAAACACCTGCGTTTGTAGTCTGGCCCGAATCAGGGACATGGCGTTGCTTTGGTCAATGCAACGAGGGCGGTGATATCTTCAAGTTTGTGATGAAGCGTGAAAACCTTGATTTCAAGGATGCGTTGAGCACACTGGGGGCGCGCGCGGGAGTGGAAATCCCTGCCTATATCAAAGAAACGCCTGAACAAAGAGAAGCCTTCGATAACCTGCGTAAACTACTTGAAGACGCGTGGATCTTTTACCGGCGTCATCTTCTTGCTAATACAGCACTCATGAATTATCTGCGGGGTCAACGCGGGTTGACCGATGGGTCCATTGAGACCTTTGGTCTGGGCTATGCTCCGGACTCTTGGGATTCAGCTTTGACATATTTCACGACACGCGGCTATACACAAAAAGATCTGTTCGATACAGGTTTGATCTCTGAACGCGACAATGGTGGTTATTACGACCGCTTCAGAAACAGAATCAT
>DAINRK010000125.1:0-10144 GCA_036741855.1 Anaerolineales bacterium | reverse complement strand
ATCGTTGTGATGTATGAAGGCAAAGTGGAGCAGGTTGGTACGCCATTTGAAATCTATAATTTTCCCAAGACACAATTTGTTGCCAATTTCGTTGGTTCGTTGAATACTGCCGTTGCAGAGATTAGCGATCCTGAAAAAGGTCTTCTCAGTATGGACGGTGTGCAATTTATCACTGCTGAAAAGATGGATGGCTTGAAGAAAGGTGATAAAGTCCGTATCGCAATTCGCCCGGAGCGCTTCAGTTTTGCCTCTGAACAAAAGAAAGCCAACGTGGTGGATTGTACGATTGAAAACATCACCTTCCTTGGATCTGTGGTTCGAATTCAAGTATTAATCGGCAACACCAAATTCAATATGGATACGTTTAACAATCCTTTTCTCGAGCTCCCCAAAATTGGTGACAAGACTCAGGTTACATTCTCGCGGCAGGCCGTGCTCTTATTAAGTCCTGCGTGATTCTGCGCATAAATGGATACATTAGTGAACAGGTAGACGTGTAAGCTTGCGTATACCTGTTCCTTTTTCACACTGAAAGCCATCATGTCAATTATTGAAGAAGTTGTAGAGAAAATCCCCGATTGGAAAAACAAACAAATCTCAATCACTCCGCTCTCTGGCGGGTTGACGAATTCTAACTTCAAAGTAGACGTGGATGGAACTCCAAACTTTGTCCGCGTGCCTGGGGCAAGCACAGAACTCCTAGCCGTAAATCGCGATAATGAATATCACAACTCTAAAGCCGCGCATGAGGCAGGCGTTGGACCGAAGGTCTTCTATCACCTGCCTGAATACAATGTGATGGTGTTGGAATTCCTCAACGGTAGTACCATGTCGAAAGATTCGTTGAACGAACCTGGCATGCCGACTCGCATGGCGAAGGCCATCAAAAAACTGAATGCAGGTCCGCGCTTCCTGATGGACTTCAACATGTTCCGCCTTACAGATTATTATCTCCAGATATGCAAAGAGCATGAAATCAAAATCCCTGATGGATATCTTGATCGAATGCCCAGTCTGGCTCGTATTGAGAAAGCGATGAGTGTCAAACCACTGGCAACTGTTCCGTGCAACAACGATCTGCTTGCAGAAAATTACATTGACGATGGTAAAAAATTATGGCTGATCGATTACGAATACAGTGGCAACAATGACCCAACGTTTGAGTTAGGAAATACTTGCCAGGAAATGCAATTTAAAGATGATCAGATCAATGAAATATGTGCAGCCTATTTTGGCGAAGCTACAGCAGACAAAATCGCGCGCATGAAGCTGAATATGATCATGTCGGATGTAGGCTGGGGGTTGTGGGCTGCCATCCAGGCGAAAATATCAATGATAGATTTCGACTTCTGGGGCTGGGCAATTGAACGCTGGGGTAGGGCGGTAGAGAAGATGGATTCGAGGGAGTTTGAGGAATGGATAACCTATGTTCAAGAATAAATCGGTGGTCGAGTTGCGCTGAGCGGCAGTTGCGAAGGGCGTATCGAGACTACCGCTCCGTGGAGCAATTCTCGTTACAGGATTATTTTGAATTCATAGTGGTCTCGATACGTCCCGCGACGAGCATGCGGGCCTACTCGACCACCGAGGCATTATTAAAAAGGTGAAAATGAAAAGTCAAGCAGAAATCGTCGTCATCGGCGGGGGAATTTATGGTGTAAGCGTTGCCTATCATTTATACAAAATGGGGAAAAAGGATATTGTACTGCTCGAAAAAGGTGACATTGCCAGCGGAGAGTCTGCTCATGCGGCGGGTGTGGTGACGCAGTTTGCCACGTCGAAAACTATGATGCAGTTTCGTAAATACTCCATAGAGTTGTGGAGCGAACTGGGTTTGTTCAACCATGTTGGGAGTTTGAGAGTCGCCTCAAGCCCAGAGCAGCTCAAGGAGTTGGAGCGAAGCGTGAGCAGGGCGAAAGCTATTGGCATGGAGGTGGAAATCATCTCGCCAGCCGAAGCGGTCAAGATCATGCCACAAATCACGGACAAAGATTTATACGGCGCGATCTATCTACCGCGTGATGGACATCTCATCCCGTACGACACGACGACTTCGACGGCGCGGCTCATCAAGGAAATGGGTGTGGACGTCAACACGCATACGCGCGTTACAGGGATGGAACTTTCGCCGCGCGGCGAAATTCAGGCAGTAATTACCGATAAAGGCAAAATCACAACGAACATTGTTGTCAATGCCGCAGGGATGTGGGCGCCGCGCATCGCTGCGATGGTGGGCTTCACGATGCCTACAACTCCTGTTGACCACCAGCATGTCACGCTCCAAGCTGTGCCGGGGCATGAGTTCACAAAAAACACGCCATGCCTGCGTGACCCTGATAACCTCGTTTACATGCGCGAAGAACAGGGTGGATTAGTGATCGGTGGTTATGAACCGAATCCACCCGCAAGATGGATTGATGGAACCCCATGGGAACATGGCAACAAAACAGTGCCGCATGACTACAAACGATTTGAAATGCTGCTTGAGGGCGCGATCCGACGCATCCCGTTTCTGAAGGACGCGGGCATCATTGACATCACGTGTCACCCTGGCGCGTATACACCCGATTGCCAGCCATTGCTCGGACCCGTCCCCAGCGCGTGCGGGATGTGGATGCTGGCGGGTATCTCCCTTAACGGTTACGGCGGCGCAGGCGGCATGGGCAAACTGTTGGCGGAATGGATCATTGAAGGTGAAGCACCAATGGATGTATATGCCTTTCGTGCCACGCGCTTCGGTAATTATTTCGCCGATCCGCAATACGCCGCTGAGCGGACGCGGGAGAGTGTCAAATATTACTATGCCATTCGCTTTCCGAACGATGAAAACGAATGGGCACGTCCGCATCGGGTCAGTCCCGTCTATCATCGCACGCAGGAGTTGGGCGCCGTCTTCGGCGAGAAATTTGGCTGGGAACGCGTGTTGTATTACCAGCCAAATCAACCCTGGCGGCGTGCAGGTGCAGACCAAAAAGAATGGGGTTGGAAGAAACCGCCATACTTTGGTCGCGTAGGAGAGGAGCATCAAGCCACGCGTGAGCGCGTTGCGCTTTTTGATCTGACCTCGTTTGGCAAAATCGAGATCACAGGTAACGGTGCTTTGAAACTTTTGCAGCGCGTCACCGACTCAAATATCGATAAACCCGTTGGCAGTACAACTTATACTCAATTCCTTAACAGCCGCGGTGGCGTCGAAGCGGATGTGACAGTGTCACGCTTGGGCGAAGACAAGTTCTGGGTCATTACAGGGTCAGGCTTCATCGCCAACGATCTTGCGTGGTTGCAAATGCACACCGAGCAGGATGACGATGTGATGATTGACGATATCACGTTGAATTATGCCTGTCTCGCGTTGTGGGGACCGAAAGCAAGAGACGTTCTTTGGAAAGTCACATCTGATTTGGTTCTCAATGAGGCTTTCCCATATCTCGCAGCAAAGTACATCACGATCAATGGCGTCAAAGTTTGGGCGCAGAGAGTCAGTTACGTTGGCGAATTAGGCTGGGAGTTATATATTCCCAATCACCGCGCTTCGATGGTCTGGGACTTGTTGCGCAAAGCGGGCAAAGAATTCGATATGGAAGTGGGTGGATACAAAGTTTTGGACTCGTTGCGCCTTGAAAAAGGATATCGTTATTACACCACAGACGTGACGGAGTTAGAAACTCCGTACGAAGCGGGTTTGGGTTTCTGCGTACATTTGGACAAAGGTGACTTCATCGGTAAAGACGCTCTGGTCGAGAAAAAGAAAAATGGATTCGCAACGAAGTTATGCACGCTGGTTTTGGACGGCGAAGACTTTACCCAAATCTACGGTGGCGAGGCGGTGTATCACCAAAGCAAAGTGTTAACGCGCGTCCGCAGTGGAGGATATGGATACACCGTGAAAAAAAATATCTTGCTCGCGTACTTACCGATTGAATTATCCAAGCCGGGCTCACGGGTGGATGTCGAATTGATTGAAGGAATGCGCGTTGCGGAAGTCACGTCCCCTGTATCGTATGACCCAAAGGGTGAGAAGTTGAGGGCATAAAAAAATCTTAGTAGAAGGGACGCGAAGCAACAATTAATCCTTTATGTTCTCACCTGCACTCCCTGGCAATTGCATACAGGTGCCAGTGTCGTGTTTAAAAACAGAACGGCGTATAATAACCCCATGCCAAAAACCCCTCCCGACTACGTCGGCTTTGGAATGCTTACTCCTGTTGAAATCATGGTATTAGAGAAACTTCCAAAACATAACACTGGCGCAATCGTTAAAGAGGTTAATCAGTTCATATTTGATGATGCCGCCATCGTGGCTTGTTTGTTGAGTCAATGGGATGTGACAGCTGGCATTATTGGAACGGCCGTTGGCGACGATCTGCGCGGGCATGCACTCGCGAAGCAATTGAAAGATTGGGGCGTTCAGGGAAAGGTCCGATTTACGAAGGAATATAAAACTCCCCTTGAAGTGAATGTGTCTGACAGGAAGGGTGCACGAACGTATTTCTGGCAGCGTACACCACAAATTCTTAGTACACTTGATACGGCGGATTTATCCTTGTTGCAGGGTTCGCGAATTATGTATGCAGATTGGTATGACGGTGGTCACATCTTACGCGCCATGGACGAAGCCAATCGTTTGAACGTGCCTGTATTCATAAATTTAGAGCATGGACATAGAGATCCTAATGTTTTGAAGATGTATGCGGAGCGTGCCACGATTTGTCAGGCAGTTACCGATGCAGCACAATTAGGCGGCAAACGCGCGCTGGTGGGAACAGCTAAAAAATTGTTGAAATCTGGAATCCAGACCGCGATCATTACCCTTGCGAAAGGTGGTTGTCTTGTCGCGCAAGGAGATGAGATTGTGCGTGTGTTTGCTCCGCAAGTCAAAGCCGTGGATGCATCCGGTGCGGGCGCGACGTTTTCCGCCGGATTTATTTATGGTTATCTCAAGGGTTGGAATTTGGAATCTTCAGCGCGGTTCGCCACTGCGGCAGCCACGTTGAAAGTGACGCGTGCCGGATTGCAAATGTATTCAGTTGAGCAGATTTTGGAACTTGCACATACACTTAAAGTCGAGCATTGGGCATTCAAAAATAATCGATTTGAAATTATGGACAGAATCCTGTCCATTCCAAGGCAAGTGGCGGATCAAGGCAAACGCGCGCAAAGAAGGATTCTCGCTGAGTTGCGGTTGCCGAGGCAGCGAACAACTCGAGGTGTCAATCCTACCCAGACGAAACCCAAAAGAAAAATTGTTTGATCATGGTATTACGTATAGCCACTACTATTTTCAAATCATAAAAACAAACAAGGAAAGGCTCCTATGTCATTTGCGGAACTTCTCACACAGGAACAAGTTGAACGCGTTCACGAAGCTTCATTGGAGATTCTTCAGGAAGTGGGCCTAAAAGTACGGTATGCACCCGCACGTGAACTATTTGCTCAGCATGGCGCGAAAACCGAAGCCGATAGTGAATTCATCAAACTGCCGCGTGATGTCGTGGAGAAGTACCGCAAGATGGCACCACCCAAGTTTACATTCCATGCCCGTGATCCCAAATTCGACAAAACCATCCCTGATGATAGTCCGGTCATTGTGACCGCGAGCTCAGCTCCAGATATCATTGACCCAGTTACAGGCAAGGAAAGACGCGCGGAGTCGGGTGATATTGCGCGCATCGCGCACCTCATCAATGCACTGCCTGGCTACGATATGTTCTCTATTTCCACTCTGGCAGATGATGCACCCAGAGACCAATTTACAATTTCCAGGTTATATCCTGCACTCAAGTATTGCCTCAAACCAATCCGCGTCACCACGACGGACCATAAAGACACGCTTGCCATGATGGAGATGGCGTATATCGTTGCGGGCGGCAAAGATGCTTACATGGAGCGTCCCTTTCTCACGCATCATTATTGCCCCACCGTTTCGCCTCTTTCCATGGATATTCTCTCTACGGAAAATGTAATGTACTTCGCAGGGGAAGGCTTGCCTGTGTACCCAACCATTGTACCCAATGCGGGACTTACGTCGCCAATGTCCATGGCTGGGACGTTGGTCCAGGGGAATGCAGAATACCTGGCAACTGTAACGTTGATGCAGATGGTCAGAGAAGGTACACCGACAATTTATGCCACACTCGCAACCGTAGCTGATATGCGTTCGGGGGCATATACCTCTGGCGCGATCGAATGTGGAATGCTGCACATGGCATTTGCTCAAATTGCACGATTTTATAACGTGCCGTGTGGAGGTTATGTTGGCTTGACCAACTCCAAATTGAACGATGCTCAGGCAGGCTATGAAACAGGTATGTCTGGCATGGGCGGCATCGTTGGTGGAATGGATATGTTTAATATAGGCGGTCTAATCGATGCGTTGAAAACGTTCGATTTCGCCAAGGCAGTTATTGATGATGAAGTAGCGCAAATGATGAAGCGCGTTAAGCGCGGCATCTCATTTAGTGACGAAGACCTAGCGGTTGACTTGATCAAACAGATTGGGCCCGGCGGATCGTTTATTGTTGCTAAGCATACAATTCACAGAATGAAGACCGAGGCCGTAATGACGAAGATCGCTGACCGAGATGCCCGCACCATTTGGGAAAAGAAGGGCGCCACGGATATTCAGGCTCGCGCGATGAAGAAAGTCAGAGAAATTATGACAAACAATACAGAATTATTGATCTCATCCGAAATCGACGCAAAACTTCGCGCCACATTCCCAGGGCTGGTTACGGGAGAGTTGTTACCCATTGAAGAACCAGTCCTATCGTAGCGAAGGTAGTGCGAAACAGTCCGTCCAAAGCAGTCTCCGTCAACGTGTAAGACTCACAATGGACGGGAAGGGCTGATAATATGTCGCGTAGAAACCGGATCTTGCTGGGTATCATCATTTTGATAGTCTCCATTGGGCTCTTGATTTGGGGCTATGCACCTTCGCTCTATGAAACGCGTGTGCAACCGATTCCGCCATCGGAATTGCAGCTGCCCACACCAGAGGCATTTCTCCCAGTGAATAGGCTTGTGTTTTGAGTCTGATGCGATTCAATAATCGAACCTTAATCGTTTCTGGTCTTGCGGTTATTACTTGTCTGTGTGCACTGTTTGCTTTCTATTCTCTTTCTCTTCTAAGAGGAACTGGGGGTGCAGCGCCACCTCCTGCGGCAACCGAACCGCCCGCCGAGGCAGAGCCAACTGGGACATTGCCTTCAATTTCTCCCACCGATTTTCCAGCAATCACGCCTCAGCCTGCGATTAACGAATCTCGTCGATTGACACTCGAGTTTCCTCCCAGGATCCGTACAGGGGATTCAGATATTGTTCGCCTGACGCTGGAGGTGGATGAGTTAAGCAACGTGACGCCAACCGCCCAATTTGGAGATCATGTTGTAACCGGAGAAACCGTCCAAATTCCCAATCTTTATGAATCACATCATGTGATCGCGGAATCGCGTTTTGATATCGCAGGGATGGAAGTACGCCCTCCTGACTTGATAAGCATACCGCTTGCACCTGGACAATCAGCAACGTTCTCCTGGAGTATCCGCCCACCCGAAACGGGAGTCTATCGCGGGACGATCTGGTTGTATTTGCAGTTCGTGGACAAGCTGAACGGCGATGAAAGCCGAATCACGGTATCAGCACAAATCGTCGAGATTGAGGCGGTCAATATTCTTGGCCTATCGGGAAGTTTTGCGCGCACTGCCGGGCTCATTGGCTCAGTCATTGGCACAGTCATTGGATTTCCATTTTTTGAGGATATCGTCAAGTATTTTTTCAGGCGGAGGAATAGGAACCAATAATGATTATGGTACAATTTTCCCACTTGTAAGACATCTTTTGTGACGGAGAACTTATGAGTCAGTGGTTTTACATCGGCTTGTTCTTTCTTGTCGGCCTGATCATCCCTTTTGGCGCGATCGGTTTTGCATGGATTTTGGGACCGAAGAAGCCAAACCCCATCAAACAGACAACTTATGAATGTGGCATAGAAACCGTTGGAGATGCCTGGGTGCAATTCAAAGCCCAATATTACATCTTTGCGCTGGTCTTTCTGATCTTCGATGTCGAAACAGTCTTTCTCTTTCCCTGGGCTGTAAAACTGAGTCAGTTAGGATTGTTTGCAGTGATCGAAGGGATCGTCTTCATTCTAATCCTGATCGTGGGCTTGGTTTATACATGGCGCAAGGGCATGTTGGAGTGGGCGTAAAAATCATATATTGTGACGACGGAAGGCTGAATGGATTAATCCACTCAGCCTTTTGTTTGTGTATGAAGGGGTACTTGGAGTAAGGATGGAATTTTTAAAAGATCCTCTTAAAGTTGTCGCAGACTGGTTACTGGGCATCTTCACAAGTTGGGGAATACCTGAAATTTTCGCACAGGTATTGATCGGTTTCCTCGGCGTTTTGATCTTGCTCTCCGTGTTGATGCTGCTTGATATCTTTCTCGTCTGGGTGGAGCGCAAAGTTGTATCTCGTTTTCAAGACCGCATTGGTCCAAATCGTGTGGGTCCGTTTGGTTTAGTCCAGCCGCTTGCTGATATTATCAAACTGCTTATCAAAGAGGATACTACTCCTGAGGGTGCGGACAGGATTGTGTATAACATTGCGCCGTTGCTTTCGATGATGTCTGTGTTGATTCTGTGGGCGATCGTGCCGCTGGCCCCCACGATGCTCGGTGTGGATCTGAACGTTGGCGCGCTTTATCTAATTGCAGCCGGTGCAATCAGTACACTTTCGATCATCATGGCGGGCTGGGCATCGAATAACAAATATGCGTTGATCGGTGCATTCCGCCAGGTTGCGGTGATGGTCTCATTTGAAATCCCCATGCTGACCGTTCTTCTCATCCCGACCATCTTTGCCCGCTCGATGGGCATGAGTGCAATTACCCAGAACCAGGATGTTTGGTATGTTTTCCTCACTCCGCTTGGCGCGCTTATTTTTTTGATCGCGGCAATTGCAGAACTTGGACGCGCACCGTTCGATATGGGCGAAGCCGAATCTGAATTGGTCTCCGGCTACAACATTGAATACTCGGGAATGAAGTTTGGTATGTTCTATGCAGGCGAATTGTTACACGCTTTCACCTTTGGCGGATTTTGGGCAATCCTGTTCTTTGGCGGGTACCGATTCTTCGGATTGGAACAAGTCAGTGCATTCCTTGCCGTCGCAGTCATAGTCTTCAAAGGGATGGTTGGTTATTGGGTCATCATGTGGATCAAATATACGGTTCTGCGCATCCGCATTGACCATATGCTGGCATTCAACTGGAAGTTCCTGACGCCGCTGTCATTCGTCCTTTTAATGGTGACCGCGCTACTGAATGCGATTCTCGCGGGGACTTCAAGCTGGGTCTACATTTCAGTCATGTTTCTGTCGAATATCTTGATCGGATGGATTTCGCTTGAAGTGGCTCGTGCCCATAGCCGCCGGGAACGGGAAAAGGTGGAAGGAATGAAAAAAGTAGTAACGACTTAAGTCGTTACCATACTTGGAGAGATGTATGACGGCTGAAAAAATCATTTTTCTGGTAGTTGCCTTCTTCACACTTGGTTCTGGCGTTATGGTGGTGACGACGCGTCATCTCATCCATGCCGCGTTGTGGCTGATCGCGGCGCTGTTCGGCGTAGCTGTCATTTTTGCTTTGCTGGACGCGGGCTTTTTAGCAGTTGTCCAGGTAGTTGTTTATATTGGCGCGATTGCCATTCTGTTCATCTTCGCGGTGATGCTGACGCGCAGGGAACTGCGCGACCAGGGTCGGCAAATGAATCGGTATTGGTGGTTGGGCGCGGCGATTTCGGTTGTCACCTTCGTTGGGTTGTATTTTCTGCTCCAGGGTTGGAACGGCTTATCGAAAACCGTGTCAGATATCCCGTCCGGGTTTGACGCGGTCGGCGAGTTGGGCAATGCGTTGGTCTCGCCCAATGCTTACGTCCTGCCGTTTGAAGTTGCCTCAGTGCTTTTGGTCGCAGCGTTGGTTGGCGCGGTCTACGTGGCATTTAATCGGAAATAGGAGAGACTGCATGGTTCCACTTTCCTGGTATCTTATTTTGGCAGCTGCCCTTTTTAGCGTGGGTTTGTTTGGCGCACTTTCACGAAGGAATGCCGTAGCAATTTTGTTAGGAATCGAATTGATGTTGAAC
>DAINRK010000124.1:0-10241 GCA_036741855.1 Anaerolineales bacterium | reverse complement strand
TCCGACACGATTGGCTACATTGGTTGCGCCCTCACGAGCGTCGCGATGATGTTGAGCGGGCATGGCTTTACCGATACACCCAAAACTCTCAATAAAAAACTGCAAAGCATCGATGGTTTCGCCGGCGCGGGTATCCGCTGGTATCATGTCAGCCAGCTCTACCCACAAATACGCATCAGTTCCATCATCAAGTGCAACGATACTGCCGCGCCCCTTGCCCAAATTGACGCGGCGCTCGCCGCGGGTCAGCCTGCGATCGTGCAGGTGGATAGCACGCCCGCGCCAGGCATTCTCACACATTATGTCGTGCTATACGCGCGCAAAGGCAACGACTATCTCATGCTCGATCCCTGGCCTTACCAGACCGATATCAAGAAGGAAACGTACCTGATGCCGCGATACAGCCAGGGCAACCCGCTTCAGCGTTCCATTCTACAAATTGTCCTGTATGAAAATATCGCAGCGGATGGAATTATCTTGATGCCTGGAGAGACTTCTACGACCACACCTTCTACAGGAACGCCTCAGACTCCACCGGTAACTGCTCCCGTTTCGACAGGCCCACAGGCCCGCGTCAAAGATGATGTGACCTGGGGACTCAACATCCGTACCAGTGAGGATACTTCAAGCAGAGCCAATATTGTGACCGTTGTCCCGGCGGGCACTATCCTGACAATTATTGAACCTGGCGGCACATCCAAAATTGGCGGGATCAACCAATGGCTGCGCGTCCGCGCCCCGAACGGTAAGGAAGGTGTGGCTGCAGCCTGGTATCTGGAAAAAGTTCCGGGTGCAACAACGGCCCCTGAAACAGAATCAACCCCAGTCCCCGAAAGTGAAGCGCCTGCCAGTGAGTCGACTACTTCAACTGAGTCAACCCCAACAACTGAATCCACACCTCCAACATCCAGGCTGGTCGTCAGAGTCAAAAAGAATGGTTTGCGCGTCTATGAGTTTTCCTCCGGGAAAGGAAAAGTATTATCTACTGAAAAGACCGGCGCGAGATTAGTTGTGGTGGAAGATGCAAGCAAAGCCGTTGCCAAGGTCGGTGTCGCTGGGAAATGGCTGAACGTGAAAGGGACCAATAATAAGCGCGGCTTTGTGGATGCAGGTTCTGTGAAAGTGATTTAGAACGAATACTATTTAAACGTGCTAAAATTTATGATGATCAGCCAATAGGAATGACAAAGCAGCGCGGGCTACTATCACGCTGCTGCACATTGAGGAGAAGAATATGACCAGTGACTTGCAGCTCACCTCTGAACAACATCAAGTGGATGTACCTGTAACCGTTTTCCACCTGCGCGGCTGGCTGGATGCACAAAGCGAGGAACAATTGCTTATCGCCGCGCGCTCTGCATATGATGAAGGTGCGCGTTATCTTCTATTGGACATGAGCGACCTCGATACGTTGACCAGTGCGGGAATGCGTGCCATTCAGAAGGTCTATCAGATATTTACGCCAAAAGAGGACCAGTTCAAAGTGGCTCACTTGAAATTGTGCAATGCACCTCCACAAATTTATAACGTGCTTGGCATTACAGGGTTCCTGCATAATATCCCCATGTATGCAAGCACTGAGGATGCACTTGAATCTTTTGGCAAGGAATAATCTCATAATATCCCGCAGTTTCAGGCTCTTCGGAAAACGAGGAGCCTTTTGATTTAGCACATTGCTTTCGGCTCAAGCCGCCATCATCGGCGGCGTTTTAAACATCGTGCATCACGTAAGACTCTGTTAATCTTAACCATGATCAAGTGGGACAGTCTTTCGATTATGATTGGAAGGCAATGGAAACGAAAACCATTTTAGTTGTTGAGGATGAAGCCAGCATTGCAGAGGTAGTCAGCCTGTATCTCAAGCGTGCGGGATACCATGTTCAGATCGCCTCGGATGGCAAAAAGGCGATGAATGTCTTCGAACGACAATCGCCTGATTTTGTGATCCTTGATCTTATGCTTCCCGAAGTGGATGGACTCGCGCTCACCCGCTGGCTGCGCGACCGCTCCAATGTACCCATCATCATGTTGACCGCGCGCCGAGAGGAGATCGACCGCATCACCGGGCTTGAGCTGGGCGCAGATGATTATGTTGTCAAGCCGTTCAGCCCGCAGGAACTGGTAAGCCGCGTGCGTGCAGTGATGCGACGCCTTGGTCGGGAACAGGGAGAGGCGGAAACCGAGCGTTCGCTATCCTTTGATGGAATACTCATCGATCCGCTCAGTCGCGTTGTCACCGTAAAAGATACCGCCGTTGACCTGACTGCCAAGGAATTTGACATGCTTTATCTCCTGGCGCAGCATCCAAAACAAGTCTTTACCCGTGAACAGTTGCTTGACCGAATCTGGGGCGGCGCGGCGTATATTGATCCTGGCACGGTGACTGTCCACGTACGCAGATTGCGCGAAAAAATCGAGGATGACCCATCCAAACCCGCGCGGTTACTAACCGTCTGGGGCGTGGGTTATAAGTTTGAACCTTGAACTTTTTAAACACGAAGGACACGACGAGCACTAAGAAAAAAAACTGAGAAAAGAGTCGAAAGAATCCTTCCCTTTTTGTACTTCGTGCCCGTAGTGTTTAATTGATTTTTATGAAATCAACACTCTCCCATACCCCTATGCCTGCCCGATTTGCGCTTGGCGTTATTCTCATCCTTGCCATATCGCTGGCTTTATTCATATTGCTTATGTCGCCACCAATGAGCGAGTTGGGTTTGATGGCATTATTTTTAGGCATCACAGCGCTGGTCTCGGCACTGGCAGGTTACACAGCCTATCGCATGGGCTGGATAAATTTATCTCCAACGCTGCGCTGGACGTTGCTTGGTGGGTACGCGCTTGCCAGCATCCTTACCTTTTTCAACGTGTGGTTCTCGGCACAATTGATGTTTGCCAGCAGCCATGATCTTTTACTCGCGATCGTTCTGCTTGTATTCGCAGGCGGTATGGCTATGGTGCTGGGTTATTTTCTCTCCAGCACCGTCACTGAGCGTATTGAATTATTGCAAAAGGCTGCAGAACAAATCGCCAGGGGAGATTTGAAAACGCGCGTCCTTATGCGGGGACGCGATGAAGTCGCTGCGCTTGCCACGACATTCAACCAGATGGCAGAACAACTACAAGCCGCAGACCAAAAGCAGCGTGAACTTGAAAATATGCGCCGCGATCTCATTGCATGGGTCAGCCATGACCTGCAGACACCACTTACATCCATGCGGGCCATTCTTGAGGCATTATCAGATGGCGTTGTGGATGATCCGGAGATGGTGAATCGTTACCTCCACACCGCGCAAAGAGATATACGTTCGCTATCAGTCTTGATCGATGATCTCTTTCAAATGGCTCAACTTGATGCAGGTGGTTTTCCTCTGAATCGCGCGCCTGCATCGCTCAACGATCTTGTTTCAGATACGCTCGAAAGTTTCTCTGAACTTGCCTATCGCGAAAGCGTTACCCTGGAAGGCAAGGTGGAATCTGATGTAGACCCGGTTACGATGGATACACAGGCAATTGGCAGAGCATTAAATAATTTGATCAGTAACGCATTGCGACATACATCTGCCGGGGGCAAGATTTATGTTTCCGCTTGGCGAATCGGCCAAAGCGTGGAAGTGATCGTGAGCGATACCGGCGAAGGCATCCGTGCTGAAGACATTCCACATATTTTTGAACGATTCTATCGAAGTGAGAAATCTCGCAATCGAGGTACAGGCGGCGCGGGGTTAGGACTTGCAATTACGCGTGGCATCGTGCGCGCACATGGGGGTGATATTCGCGTTGAGAGCGAATCAGGAAAAGGCACACGATTCATTTTTCATATTCCTTAAACGTCTAGACCCTAAAGGATTTCACCTGCTTCGTTCACTGCACCAAACACATGTGGTGCAACTGTCGCTTCGGGTATTTCGCAAAATCCTTTAGAGTCTCTTAACCAACCCGTAATCTTTTCGTAAGGAAGATTACTTAGAATGAAACCATCAAGGAGGCCGACAATGAAATACCTGCGTTTTGGATTGACCACCTTAATACTTTTTGGATGCGCAGCAGGACAAGATATGACACAACAAACTGACTCCACGATGCCCTTCATCGCTTCACTCCCGGACCTGGGACCTGCTCCCGAACTCACTAATGAAACCTGGCTGAATGTCGATGCACCTCTGCGCCTCGCGGATTTGCGAGGCAAGGTTGTCATCGTCGAAATGTGGACGTTTGGCTGCATCAACTGTCAACATGTGATGCCTTCTCTGAAAGAATGGCACAGTAAATATAAAGACCAGGGATTGGTCATCATCGGTAATCATTTCCCTGAGTTCTCCTACGAAGCAGATCTCGCTAACTTGAAGGATGCAATAGCCCGCAATGACATTCAATATGCCATCGCGCAGGATAACGATGGTGCAACATGGCAGGCTTACAAGAATCATTATTGGCCCGCGCTATATCTCATTGATAAGCAGGGTCATATCCGTTACGTACATATTGGTGAAGGAAGATATAAAGAGACCGAGGAAAATATTAAGGCATTATTGGAAGAGCCGTATTAGCACATGTCATTGCGAGGGCGATGTTCTTTCGCCCGAAGCGATCTCCACCTCAAATGAGAAGATTGCTTCGTCACAACGAGCGCTGCTCGCAATGACATTTAAAATTAGAGGTTATGATGAACAACAAATTCAAATCCATCCCGGTCAAATCATCTGAGATCACGCCGTATTCGCAATATCTCTCACGCCGCGACTTTCTCAAAGCCGCTGGCATCGTGACAGGTTCCGCGCTGTTGGCTGCATGCGCGCCCAGTGGAACGGGATCAGCCACTGAAGGGGAAGGGACCAACGTTCCGACATCCAATCAAACGGATGAGTTGGGAGATCCCGTGAATTCCTTCAATGACATCACGAACTATAACAACTATTATGAATTCAGCACCAATAAGGAAGCCGTCGCACCACTTTCCAAGGACTTCACCACCAACCCCTGGGCGGTTGAAGTCTACGGCTTAGTTAACAATCCAAAAACCTACGCAATTGAAGATATACTGAAAAACTTCACACAGGAAGAACGAATTTATCGTTTACGCTGTGTCGAAGCCTGGAGCATGGTTATCCCGTGGACCGGCTTTCCACTCGCCAGTCTCCTGAAGGAAGTGGAACCAACATCGAAGGCAAAGTATGTTCGCTTTGAAACCGTTGACCGACCTGAAGAAATGCCTGGGCTCGGAAGCCCCTTTTACCCATGGCCCTATAATGAGGGCTTGCGGCTCGATGAAGCCATGAACGATCTGACCATCCTTGCCACAGGTTTATATGGCTTGCCCATGCCCAACCAAAATGGTGCACCAATCCGAGTTGTCGTGCCCTGGAAGTATGGATTCAAATCCATCAAGTCCATTGTAAAGATAGAATTGACCGATATACAGCCGCAGACTCTTTGGAACACTGTTGGACCAAATGAATACGGCTTCTATTCCAATGTGAATCCTGATCGCCCGCATCCGCGCTGGTCACAGGCATCGGAACGCCGCATCGGTGAACTGAGCCGCCGCCCGACATTGATGTTCAATGGATATGGTGAGCAGGTTGCCGATATGTATGCAGATATGGATTTGGATTTGTATTATTAAATGCGTAGTAGGGACACAGCGGCGCTCTGTCCCTACATAAAAATCATGAAAAACCTCTTCAAGCGCTACACTCCTCTTCAAATCGCCATACATATTTATGCATGGTCTGCCATCGCCCATATCCTCTTTGATTTCATCACGGGTAATATTTCCCCCAACCCGATTCAGGAATTGGAACAGCGCACGGGGCGACATGCAATTACGCTGCTCACTATGTCCCTGGCGTGTACCCCTCTCAATACGCTCTTCAAATGGAGCGAACTCCTCAAACGCCGCCGCGCGCTTGGGCTGTACGCGTTCATGTATGCGACGATTCACATCCTTATCTTCATCAATCTTGATTATGGACTTGCCTGGAGTCTCATTGTTCAAACCGTTTTTGAGAAACCTTACATCGTCGTTGGCTTGATCTCATTTCTCATGCTGATTCCTCTTGCAGTTACGTCATTCGATATCTGGAAAAAAAGACTCGGCAAAAACTGGAAGCGTCTGCATCAAATCATTTATTGGATTGGTCCACTGGCCGTATTACATTACGCCTGGGGGAAAAAGGGAGATTTTTTTGCTCTGCAGGGTGAGATCATCCGTCCGTTGATCTATGCGGTGATCGTAATTCTGCTGTTGGTCGTACGCATTCCAACTGTGCGGAGAGCAGTCGCTTCATTGCGGGATCGAATCCTGTATTTGGTTCGAAGGCGAGGGACTCAGCCTCAGGTTAATTCCTGAGCAGCGTCTCGCGAAAAAGATTTTGTCTACCTCAAATGAGGTATTTGAGACCGTCTTTCAGGACGGTCTTTTGTTTTGCGCAACCCATCCCGCTGCCGATGCGTAAATAAGCTTGATGTAGTACGCTGTACAAAAGGAGAAAGTTATGAAACAAGCGACCAAAAAATCACTGTTCTCTCGTATCCTACCGTGGATCTGCGGACTTATCCTTCTATCAGCAATTACCATTGGTTGCAGTGCAACTGGCCCGACACATATTTCCACTTCAGATATTTCCACTACTGCTATCCTGAGCACTGACAAACCAATCACGCCTACTCCAGGTCTCGATTTTTCCACTACACGTCTCTCGAATAATGGCTGGTTCCGTGTGTCCTATGCGAGTTCGGAGAATATTGTCCCCGTCAACAAGATGCATCAGTGGACTTTACATGTAGAAACTGCTGACGGTGAGCTCGTTGAAAACGCCACGATTACCGTCGATGGTGACATGCCTGAACATGGTCACGGGCTTCCCACGCGCCCTCAAGTCACCGAGTATTTGGGCAATGGTGATTATCTCGTTGAAGGCATGAAGTTCCAGATGGGCGGCTGGTGGGTAATGGACTTTACGATCACCGCGAACAATCGCACCGATGCAGTACACTTCAACATGAAGTTGAACTAGGATCATTTAATGAGAGCCAAGGATATTTTTTCTGGCTTGCTTGTTTTATTTGGTATAGGGTTACTCATAACGGCCTGCTCGGCGTTTGGACAGGCAACATGGAGTGATGAGGAAGTAGCTAAACTTCGCAGCCTGTGGATTGGAAGCCTTCCACCCTTGCCAGTTGATCCTTCAAATCAATATGCAGATGACTCACGCGCGGCGGCATTGGGGCAAAAACTTTTCTTTGACACGCGCTTTAGCTCGAACGGCAAAGTTGCCTGTGCAACTTGTCATATGCCCGAAAAACTTTTTCAGGATGGAACACCCCTCGCCCATGGCGTTGGCACAACCGACCGCCGCACAATGACAATCATCGGCACAGCTTATAGTCCCTGGTTCTTTTGGGATGGACGCAAGGATAGCCAGTGGGCACAGGCGTTGGGTCCGATGGAAAGCCCGGTGGAGCATGGGAGCAATCGCACCTATTATGCTCACATCATCGATCAATATTACCGCGCGGAATATGAGTCGATCTTTGGTGACATGCCTGAGGTGAGTCATCTGCCCCTTCTAAGGGGATCCGTTCAAAGCGCGGAAGTGAGCGCTGCCCGGGAGGCGATGTCTACTGAGGACCAGGAAAATGTCACATGGATCTATGTCAATATGGGCAAATCCATTGCCGCGTATGAACGTCATCTTATTCCTGGCGAGTCGCGCTTTGATCAATATGTGGAAGCGATACTTAATAACGACAATCAAACTGCGAAAACGATCCTCACCTCAGACGAGATCGCTGGCTTGAGACTCTTCATTGGTAAAGCCAATTGCACGAACTGCCATAACGGACCTTTGTTCACGAATAATGATTTTCATAATACAGGCGTACCAACTGCAGAAGGTCTGCCAGATGATATTGGTCGCGCCGGCGGGACGCAGAAAGTCCTTGCTGATGAGTTCAACTGCCTGAGCATGTACAGTGACGCGGAGCCTGACGATTGTGCCGAACTGCGTTATATGGTGACAGACGGTCATCAACTTGAACGACAGTTCAAACCACCTTCACTTCGGAATGTAGCCGAACGTGGACCCTATATGCACGCCGGGCAGTTTGCCACACTTGAGGAGGTACTAAATCACTATAACACTGCACCTCCAGCGCCTGCCGGTCACAGTGAGCTTGAGACATTGAATCTTACTGAAGAACAGATTGCTCAGATCATTGATTTCTTGAAAACGTTGGATAGCCCCATCAACACTGACGCACAATGGCTCATTAAGCCATAGCATTTCAACAAGCAAAAATAAATCGCGGGTCGAGTTTATACCGACCCGCGATTTCTATGACTAGAAAATTCCCTTGATGAACAAGAGAAACCCAACAATGGCAAGCGGGATACCTACAATGGCCCCGAGAATTGTCAGGCTGATCAGGATACCAAGTATCATCAGAACAATGCCAAGGATCATCGCAACGAGTCGTCCTGTCAGTTCGACGATGACCGCCAGCAATTTCCAGATGGCTGCAAAGGGCCACAAATACCAGGGAATTTGATGTTTCGCATGTGTTGTCATTTCTACCTCCAATTGTATTTCGCGCTGAGCGGAGTAGCGCTTTCAGCACGACGCAGACGAAGCGCTCCACTGAACGCGATAAGTTCCTAACTTACTATACGCTCAGGCAATGAAAAAGTAGCAAATGGTCAATATAGCCACATGTTATAATGCCGATCATGCCTCCCAGAAAGAAAAATACAATTGAGCCTGTACTTGAATCGGTCATCGAACCAGAATATATTGATGAACCGGTAATTCAGCAGGAGGACGATACTGTCACGTTCAAAAAAAGCCATTTTTATGCAGTGTTGACTGTTCTGGCTTTCGCGGCGGGTGTACTCGTCGGTTATGTGGTGTGGGGAGTTGGGAGTGCCGGACAAAGTTCGCAGATAGCGTCACAGTCGTCAGGTCAGTTAATCGATGTGCCTGTTACAGCGGAGCCAAAATACACACGGTATGACATTCCCACAGAAGGTTTCCATTCCATCGGTCCAGCTGATGCGCCGATCACGATTGTGGAGTTCAGCGATTTTCAGTGCCCTTATTGCCGGCGCTGGCAAAGTGAGACTTACGAGCCGCTGCTTGCGGCCTACCCGGGAAAAATCAGAATCGTCTATCGTCATCTGCCGTTAGTCTCAATCCATCCGGATGCTTTCGGTGCCGCAGAGGCAGCCATGTGTGCGGGTGATCAAAATGTTTTTTGGCAATATCATGATAAATTATTCAGCAGTGAGTCACTGGGGAATGCGGTCTATGAACAATACGCCCGCGACCTAAGCCTTGATATTCCAACATTTGTGGATTGCATTACGGAACACAAATTTCAGGAGGCAATCCAGGCTGATAGTGATTTTGCTGTAAATCTGGGCGTGCGCTCCACACCAACGTTCTTCATCAATGGGCTGGCGATTGTAGGAGCACAGCCACTTGATGTGTTCAAACAGGTGATCGATAAGGAACTGGCTGGAGAAATTCCATAGTTTATTTGTTCGCGCTGAGCGGAGCGAAGACAGTTCCACCGTCCGAACGCAGTCGAAGCGCAGTTTTATCGAATAACATATGCGCTTCGACTACATTCCTCGCTATCGCTTGTCATTCCGCTCAGCGCGAGGATATTTTGCGGAGGGATGATGGTAAAAAAATATGTAGCAGTAGCAGGTAATATCGGCGTTGGAAAATCCACGCTGGTGGAATTGATTTGCGTTCGCATGGGTTGGGAACCCTTCTATGAGCCTGTGAACGAGAATCCTTATCTCGCTGATTTTTACAACGACATGGACGCATGGTCCTTTCACTCACAGGTCTTCTTTCTCACGCATCGCCTGCGCTCACATTACAACTTAAGTCAGCACCCTACCTCTGTTGTGCAGGACCGCAGCGTTTACGAAGATGCTGAAATCTTCGCGCAGAACCTATTTTTACAGGGACATATTCAAAAGCGGGATTACCAGACCTATCGCGAACTCTACGAAACGATGATGCGATTCCTTCCGCCCCCGGACCTGGTCGTTTATCTGCGGGCCTCCGTCGACACGTTAGAGAATCGCATCCAAAGCCGGGGACGCGCCTACGAACGGACCATTTCACCCGATTATCTGCAAGGGCTCAACAACCTCTACGAAACCTGGATCGACAACTTCACACTTTGACCGGTACTGGCTGTCCCTGCGGACGATCTGGATTATG
>DAINRK010000123.1:0-10242 GCA_036741855.1 Anaerolineales bacterium | reverse complement strand
TCCTACAGGATACCGGGCAAATTTGCAGAATTTGTGCAGAATAAGAGGATCATCGTGGATGTTTCTGAATAAAATTGAGTCCATGAAATGTGCTTTCCGTACTGACATTCCTTAAATTCGCCGACGGCGGCAAGACGTTTCATGTCGTTTCGCGTCTCAATTTAGTGTATAGTACCAGTCACATTTTGCTGCTTATTCGTTTCATATAGTAGAGGAGTAAAACCTATGGCAAGCAAGAAAATCAAGATAAACCGCGCCCCAGTGCTCACTTTATGGGCAACAATTGTCGCAGAAAGAATGGGATACAAAAAAGATGAAGCGCTCACGTTTGGCAAGGCAGTAGCCGGGCTCAATGCGCAATCCAAAGGGAGGAAGTTAGGCATCTATGAAGAGAAAACGGAAGAGGAGAAGAAAGAGGAAAAAAAGAAAGAAGAAGCTGTCAAAACAGAGTTCGTCGAAATCTTGGGTCGCGGTGTGCCGGCGATCAAAACGAAGCAAGGATTACGGGCTGCAATTAAAGGCGAGGAAATTGATCCGGCAGGGGTAGAAAGATATCTAAGAGGGAAGTTTGGTGATGATTTAGAGGAGGCGCGCTCTGCGATGCAGAAACTGGCAAAGGCTTATACCCCCAAGCAATTGGAAAGCAAAGCATATGGACTTTATGAAAAGTTCCGACCTGAAATTCCAGAGGGCGCGAAAGGCTGGGGCGCAAAGGGCGAACTGGATTTGGGCTACATCACTTCATTAGCAAAGTGAACTTTGAGGACAGACCATGACCTCCAACGAGTATCATTACATCACCCATTGGCGCGTCAAAGGAACGGTCGAAGAAGTTTCAACAATCCTTAGTCAGGCAACCGATCTGGTCCGCTGGTGGCCTTCTGTTTATCTCGACGTTCAAGAAGGGGAAGCAGGTGACGAAAATGGAATTGGCAAGGTAATCCACTTGTATACGAAAGGTTGGCTACCCTATACATTGCACTGGTCGTTCCGGGTGACAGAGTCCAAGTACCCATATGGATTTGCGCTGGAAGCCTGGGGAGACTTCGTGGGGCACGGCATCTGGACATTTGAACAGAACGGTGAGTGGGCGGAGATCACCTATGATTGGAACATCCGCGCGGACAAGCCGCTGCTTAAATATCTCTCGTTTCTGATGAAGCCGATCTTTGGTGCTAATCACCAATGGGCGATGCACAAAGGGGAAGAGAGTCTGAAACTGGAATTGATGCGCCGGCATGCGACCGCGCCGGAGGAGCGCGCCAACCTCCCTCCTCCGCCAGGTCCCACCTTCAAGATGTTCATTCGACACGCGTAGGGACATAACAAATAAACCAGATTCGAACTGGCCGTAAAGGAGCAAAGATGAGCATACGACTCAACATCTCGTCTGGTGTAATGTGGGAAGATATTATCGGCTATTCACGGGCAGTGAAAATCGGCAATGTGATCGAAGTGGCAGGGACAACGGCGTTGGATGAAGAGGGAAACCTTGTCGGTCCAAATGATCCATACGAACAGACGAGGTACATCATTGCTAAGATCGAAAAAGCCTTAATCTCTGCTGGCGCAGCGCTTTCGGACGTCGTGAGGACGCGCATATTCACGACTGACATTTCCCGCTGGGAGGAGATCGGCAGAGCCCATGGTGAATTTTTTAGAGGTATTAAACCTGCCTCCACCATGGTTGAGGTGAGATCTTTGATAAACTCGGCGATGCTGGTCGAGATCGAAGCGACAGTGATCATTCAGGAAAATCAATGAATTAATACGTCAGCCTTATGACAGAAACTGAATTTGAACGACTGATGCAAACCATTGCAGACGGATGGAATGAAGGTAACGCGGGTAAAGCAGCGGATTGTTTCAGCATCAATTCGATTTATGTCGAGCCACCCGATAAACAACTCTATCGCGGGCGCGAAGAGCTCTATGAGTTCTTCGGTGGAAATCACGGCACAGACATTCCCATGAAAATGACCTGGCATCACCTGGCTTTTAACGAGCAGGAACAGATTGGCTTTGGTGAATACACTTTTGAAATGCATGGACGCTATCATGGTATTGTGGTCGTAAAAGTTGAATCAGAATTAATCAAACAGTGGCGGGAGTATCAATACCCGACAGACCTGGATTGGGAAGAGTTCACGCGCAATAATCCTTTTTAGAAATCGATGCCTTCTCCTTTTGCCTTTGCGCGCGGGGCAAGTTAGCGGAGTGGTGGCAGGTAAAGTGAGGGAAAGCCTCCTGTCGGGCGAGAGACGGGTTTTTGTATGATGATTGAAACCCAGGTGTGTTGCTCAAGCATCTTATAATATTATTGTAAGTCCTTGGCTTCAGCGTTCAGGAGTGCCTCCATGTTGTCAATTTTCCGCCAGTGGTTCGCGGCACCAGTTTTTGATGGAGATGAAGATAAATCCCGCGCAGCAGCATTGTTGAACATCATTTTATGGGTATTCATCATTGGAGCACTGCTGTACGGACTTTTCGCTCCAATCGAACCTGAGGTGAGATATCGACGCGTCCTGATCATTGTGCCGTTCCTGCTGGTACTTCTGTTATTGAAACAAATGGTCAATTGGGGACATGTACGTTCCACCGGCACGCTAATCGTGTTCGTACTATGGGCATTAATCACAGTTGCGATGTTCTACGGCGCGGATTACCACAACCCTGCCTTCATGGGCTATTTGGTAGTTGTGATCTGTGCTGGGTTGGTTCTGCACTGGCGCGCGGCGATTGGGTGGAGTCTCTTCAGCATTTTTACCAGCGGTGTGTTGCTCATCCTTGGACAAAACAATATGCTGCCACCGTCGTCACCAAACTCTCCGCTTGCGTTTTGGGCGGCACAAACTGTATACATTCTTACATCCACAATTTTGATTAGCCAGTCACTGCGCAAAATTGATGAGGCACTTGCAAAGGCGCAACGCGAACTGAACGAACGTAAACGCGTAGAAGCCGAGCGTGAAAATGTCATCAAAGAGTTGGAATTAAAGAATGCTGAATTGGAACGATTTACCTATACTGTATCTCACGATCTAAAAAGTCCGTTGATCACAATTGGTGGATTTATTGGCTTATTGGAGGAGGATGCTCGTTCCGGGAATACAGCCAAACTTGAAAATGATATTAGGCGGATTAATGAAGCCAAGAACAAAATGCACCGGTTGCTGAATGAGTTGCTTGAGCTCTCGCGTATTGGGCGCCTTATGAATCCGCCAAAAGATATACCCTTCGAACGAGTTATCAATGACGCTCTTGAACTGACAAGAGGGCGCCTAATGGCAGGCCAGATCCAGGTGAAAATTCAGGATGATCTGCCTGTGATACATGGCGACCAGGTAAGGTTGGTTGAAGTCATGCAAAACTTAATAGAGAACGCCGCCAAATTTTCAAGTGACCAACAGGAACCTCTTATCGAGATCGGCATGCGCGAGGAAAATAAAGAGACTGTGTTCTTTGTCAGCGACAATGGTATCGGCATCGCTCCAAAATATCACCAGAGGATATTTGGACTCTTCGACAAGCTCGATCCGATGGGCGAGGGCACAGGAGTCGGGCTTGCATTGGTCAAACGTATCATAGAGGTGCATGGGGGACGCATTTGGGTCGAATCGGAAAAAGGGAAAGGTGCAACATTCTGTTTCACAGTACCCTTGGCTGAGAAACAAATTTCGTAATGCTATAATCTCACAATATGAAATATGAAACATTACATGGACTCTCGATTCCCAAACTTGGCTTTGGGACGTGGAAGATTGGCGGCGGATCCTACGCGGACCCGAAGCTTGATTCCGCTTCATTGACCGCGCTCCGCTCCGCGCTGGAAGTTGGCTACACTCACTTCGATACTGCCGAGATGTATGGCGGAGGTCGTACAGAGGAGTTGCTTGGGCAAGCGATTCGCGAATCGCACGTGAATCGCGAGAGTTTATTTATCACGTCGAAGGTCATGCCATCGCATCTCAAATACGACGATGTATTGAGAGCCGGCGATAACAGCCTGAGGCGACTTAGAATGAATTATCTTGATTTGTATCTTATTCACTGGCCACAGGCGGGCATGAAGTTGGAGGAGACTTTTCGTGGGCTCAACAAACTCGTGCGAGACGGCAAGGTAAAACATCTCGGTGTCAGCAATTTCAATCTTCGGTTGTTGCAAGAATCACAGGCTTTATCTGAAACACCTTTGATTACCAACCAGGTTCCCTATAGTCTTTCCGATCGCTCCTATGTGAGAAATGGTGTGCTGGAATTTTGTCAACGGAATGATATCCTGCTCACAGCCTATGAACCTGTGGATAAGGGCCGCTTGAACATAAGTCGGACCCTTCAGTCAATCGCAGATGCACACAACGCGACGCCTTATCAGATCGCGCTGGCCTGGCTTATCGCACAGCCGCGTGTGATCACCATCCCGATGTCTTACAAGCCACAGCATATCAGGGAAAATTTCGAATCCGTCGACATCGAGCTCACAGAGGAAGAGTTCAAAATTCTTAGTGAACTCTCATAACTCATATTCATAAAAGTTAATCCACAGACAGAATAAATCCGTATATCTACATGAAACTACAGGTCGCGCCCGGAATTGAGATCATCGAAGAACAGGAGGAAGAGACCGAACTTGAACCACTTTATCGTGTCATTATCCATAATGATGATGTCACGCCGATGGATTTTGTCGTCCATGTGCTGAAGACTTTCTTTTATTTATCGAATCCCAAAGCGGCGGAGATCATGTTAACTGCTCATGTCTACGGCACAGCCTATGTACAAACACTCCCCAAAACCGAAGCTGAGAATCGCATCAACAAAGCTCATTTCGCCGCTGGGCTCGAAGGTTACCCATTACACTTCTCTCTAGAGCCGGAATGATAAAGAGATGTGAATGCACGCTTGATTCTGAAGAGAAATGTATAAACACATCACATTGCATAACAAGTTTGCAAGACAGTCCACCGCACTTTTCAATGAAACCCAGATGCCTTCAAACATAAATGCCCTCACACAAATTAACTTAGATGACCTTGTTGCTTCCTTTGGATTGCAAAATCAATCTCTTTTGGCACAGGCCTTGCGAAGTCTTTTCAGGAAGCCTGCGCGAGCCTTTGCACATCAAATGGCAGAATTTGACAAGGCGATCGGGGTACATGGATTGGTTGGAGCATCCCGCCTGGCCCTAGGACATTACGTGCGTGACATTAGCGTCTTCGGTGCGGACCAGTTGCCTGCTTCGGCTTTTTTGGCCTTATCCAATCACCCCGGCATGAGCGACACACTTTCATTATTCGCGGCGTTGTATCGTCCAGATTTGAGGATCATCGCGTTCCAGCGCCCGTTTCTTGAGTCATTGCCCAACCTGTCGAATCAACTATATTATATAAATGATGACATGGCTTCGCGTATGACTCTGATTCGGCAGGTGAGCACACATTTGCGAAATGGCGGCGCGGCACTTACATTTCCTGCCGGGCGTATCGAACCTGATCCAGATATCCACAACGGTGCGGTTGAGTCGCTACAATCATGGACTGACAGCGTGGGCGTGTTTATTCGCATGGCTCCTGAAACAGCAATCGTGCCAGTATTGGTCCGCGGTGTGGTGTGGGAGAAAGCCGCGTATCATTGGTTAACGAAAATCAAAAAAACAGAGAGGGAACGGGAGAAACTCGCTGCCGCATTACAGTTGCTGGCTTACACGGCGCTTAGAGTAAAACCTGTCAGTGCACGCGTTCAGATCGGGAGACCGATATATGCAAAAGATTTGGGCACCACAAAAACGCAAGCCATCCATGGAGCGGTACTGAATGAGATGACACGATTGATCGAGAATCCACCCGAGGGCAAGGGAGAAAGAATACTGTGAATTCGCCCTCATCCCTAACCCCTCTTCCAGCTGGAGAGGGAGACTCGGCAATTGCAACTCCCTTCCCCTTTCCAGAGAAACAGAAGACGACTGCAAAGAGTCTTCGAATTCTTCGCGGTTTTCTAATTTACTTTGCTCTTGCTACACTACTCTCTTTTGCACTGCGCAATGCGCCCCTCGATGAAATTTGGAATACGCTTCGTCAACTGCGGCCCTGGCAAATCGGGGTCTTATTTGGGTTGAATCTTTTCATTTACGCGCTGATCACGTTGAGGTGGTGGATTATCGTCCGCGCAGAAAATAAACTTGTCGCCTATATTCCGTTATTTCTGGTTCGCCTCGCCGTGTTTGGCGTCAGCTACTTCACTCTTGGTCCGCAGGTGGGCGGTGAACCAATTCAGGTATTTTATCTTCAACGCAAATATAAATTTACATACATGCACGCGACGGCATCAGTCATCCTGGATAAACTGCTTGAACTCTTGGCAAATTTCTTTTTGCTCGCGCTTGGTTTAACGGCCGTCTTTCAGGCGGGGATTCTCTCGACAAACGGAAGCATTTCATGGCTGAGTCTGAGTGGGCTGGTTATCTTGTGTATATGGCCACCTGTTCAGATCATCCTGTTATATAAGCAAAAGTATCCATTATCTGCTCTTTTGCGCAGCACATCTTTTATCAAAAAGGATTCAAAGGCAGTACGTTTCGTAGCCGCATCTGAACGTTTGGCAGGTACGTTTTGTCGTCGGCATTTGTCTTCATTGTTGTTAGCTATTTTTATATCTCTTTGCGCGGGCGCAGGCATGGTCAGCGAATTTGCACTCATCACCTATTTTATACATATCCGATTGCCTTTCTGGCAAACCGTCTCGGCGTGGACTGCAGGTTGGCTTTCATTGCTTGCTCCATTGCCAGGCGGGCTGGGCGCGCTCGAAGCCAGCCAGGTATTCGTGCTTGGCCTGTTTGGGATCCCAGCGACCGTCGCGATCAGTGTCACACTCCTAATGCGCGGGCGCGATATTCTGATTGGTGGCATTGGGTTACTCTTAGCAGGTCGTAGTGTTAGCAGGTAAAAGGTAAAATTGGGAAGTGAAACGAAAAACGTTGTACTTTACAGCGCCGCGACAGGTGGAACTTTGCGAGGAGACTCTTCCCCTTCTCGGCGCAGATGATGTTCTCGTGGAGACCATTTGTTCGGCGATCAGCGCGGGGACGGAGATGCTGATTTATCAGGGCCGCTTCCCGCTGGACCTTGAAACTGATTCCGTTATTTCATCTTTGCGCGGCGGCTTCAAATATCCACTTGCATATGGGTATGCGTGTGTGGGGAGAGTCAAGGAAGTCGGCAAAGAAGTTAACACTGACTGGTTGAATAAATTGGTATTTTCTTTTCAACCCCACACAACGCATTTTGTCAGCCAGACTGAATTCATATTCCCTTTGCCTGAATCGGTCTCATGTGAAACAGCAGCCTTTCTTCCAAATGTGGAAACCGCTGTCAATTTGGTCCAGGACGGAGCGCCTATCATTGGCGAACGCGTTTTGGTATTAGGTCAGGGTGTTGTTGGCTTGCTCACGGCTTCGCTGCTCAAGGAGTTTCCGCTGGAAGAATTGGTCACCGTAGACTGTTATGAACTGCGGCGCGAGGCCTCCATCGCACTTGGAGTCGAATCATCCTTCAACTCGGAGGATAGAGATTTTGATAAGAAAATTGCGCACATGGAGCACAGCAAGGACGATCAAGTTTTGAGTGCCTACACGCAGAGAAAGTTTGATTTGGTGTTTGAACTCTCCGGCAACCCCTCTGCACTTGACAACGCGCTTACCCTCACCTACTTTTCAGGACGCATTGTGATTGGCTCGTGGTATGGCGAAAAGAAGACAGAGGTCAGCCTGGGACGCGCCTTCCATCGCTCGCGCATCAAATTGATTTCATCTCAAGTCAGCACAATCGCACCAGAGTTATCCGGGCGATGGGACAAGGCCCGTCGTTTTGATGTGGCCTGGAAGGCACTGGAAAGAATCAAACCAGATAAATGGATCACACATCAATTCCCAATTGAAAAAGCCGCAGAGGCCTATCAACTATTGGATGAGGATCCGCAAGAGACGATACAGGTTCTGATCACTTATTCATAAATACTAATCCAAATGAATTTCTATGCTGGTTTTTTGCAAAGAATAACGGCCTTCCTCCTGGACTATGTCATCATCCTGATCTATTTAACAGCCATTACAGTATTAATGTGGCTACTTAACTCCCTATTCAGCACAAATGACTTGCTTTTCGCAGATCGTGTTCGTGCACAGTTTATTGCCTTCTTGCTACTTACTTTACCAGTCGCTCTTTATTTCACTATAAGTGAATCTTCGAATCAGCGGGCTACATGGGGAAAACAGCGTGTGGGATTAAAAGTCACAGATTACAATGGAGAACGAATTAGCTTCTGGAGATCATTAGCACGTACGTTATTGAAATTTATTCCATGGGAACTATCTCATACACTCATTTGGGAGCTATCCTTCTCACCTCAGACTGATGACGTTTTGATTTATTATGGCTTCGGTTTTGTTTACTTATTGGTTGGATTGAACGTAGCCAGTATTTTCCTGACCAAGAAACATCAGACGATCTATGACCTTCTTACCAAAACATATGTAGTGAAACACGCTCTATGAAATTCCATTACACCAACCTCGAAACCTGCCACGAAGCCACTGGTGTAGTCGTAGTTATCGATGTCATCCGCGCTTTCACGAATGCGGCATTTGCTTTTTCGCGCGGCGCGAAGGAAATTTACCCTGTTAGCAAAATCAAAGAGGCGTTGCAATTCAAAGCGCAGAATCCAAATTCACTGGCCTGTGGCGAGGATGGAGGATTGCCGCCTGAGGGATTCGATTTCGGCAACTCACCCACTCAAACTAAGACACTAGATCTAAGGGATCGCATCATCGTTCAGCGAACAGGGGCAGGTACGCAGGGAATTGTACGAAGCATGAATGCTACAACCATGCTCGCGGCAAGTCTGGTTGTGGCAAATGCAACTGTCAACCACATTCGCAAACTTGATCCAGAGTCTGTTACCTTCGTTATCACTGGCCAGTTTGAGGTTGGAAGAGGAGATGAAGATCTTGCCTGCGCAGAATATCTCGAGTTACTATTACGAGGTCAAAATCCAAATACAGCTTCCTGCATCGATCGTGTTTATAAATCGCGCGACGCCCTTTTCCATCTTGACCCAAACCTTCCCGCCTTTCCACGATCTGATCTTGATCATTGCACAGACATCGATGCATTTGACTTTGCCATGTTCGTCACCAGAGAAAATGGACATCATGTCATGCGTGCCATAAAACCGTGATTCGCACAGTAGGGGCGACCCGTCAATGCCTGTCATGATACTTTGTTCACGCTGGGCGGGTCGCCCCTACATTTGGAGAACCTATTTATGTATACACTGGGAGTTCGCCGCGATTTCATCGCAAGGCATTATCTGATCGGCGGAGACTGGGGACCAGAGAATTCTCCGAATTCACATCATTACGTCCTTGAGCTGCAGCTCGACGGGAAAGAATTAGATCAACATGGCTACCTGGTTGACATCATGGCTGTGGAAAAACATCTGGATGAAGTTGTAAATTATTACAAAGAGCAAATGTTGAATGACAAACCCGAGTTCGCAGGCCTGAACCCATCCCTTGAGCATTTCGCACGGATTTTGGCTACGACATTAAGTGAACGTATCAAAGCGGATAACATCAGCACTCTTAAAGTTGTTTTATGGGAAAATGATTCTGCCTGGGCGGCCTATGAGTTGAAACGCTAGAAGGTTGGAACGTTTGAACGTTCCAACTTTCAAACCTTCGAACTCGATGAAAATTGGTCTCATTATCTATGATTCGCTCGATACGCTCAGCGGCGGATATCTATATGATCGCAAGTTGGTTGAATATCTTCGTGCGCAAGGGGATACAGTCGAAATCATCAGCTTACCCTGGCGAAATTACTCAGCGCATTTGACTGATAATTTCCGTTTCAGGCTTCCCGTGTCCAATGTCATTGCGAGGAGGGTGCAGTCCCCGACGAAGCAATCTCCGACCTATCAGAAGTTTGATATCTTGATTCAAGATGAACTCAATCACCCCTCGTTGGTCTTCGCAAATCGTCGAGAACATACCTATCCGGTCATTTCAATTGTCCATCATCTGCGCTGTTCAGAGTTGAGACCGGAATGGCAGAATGCGTTCTACCGCTGGATAGAAAAAAAATATTTACAAAGTGTCGATGGATTTATTTTCAATTCAACAACAACTGAGGTGGTAGTGAATAGCTTGTTAGAGAACAGGAAACCAGATCTTGTTGCTTATCCACC
>DAINRK010000122.1:0-10244 GCA_036741855.1 Anaerolineales bacterium | reverse complement strand
AAAGTACGTAGGGAGTTTTCCCAGTATAGCACCGGGGAGCAGATAACAGAAGAGATTCTCCATTAAACCAAAGGTCTGACACAGGCCAGAAGTCTGAGTGACGAAATAATTAAGACCCTCGTTAATCATCATAGAGAGGGACGTCAGTTTGGTTTTCTTGGGAACCGAGATTGAATGTCCTCGAATTAAATTTGGCTTTGGATGGTTTGTAATGAAAGATGTTCGTAATGTGCGCTGGGAGGAGTCGGTTGAACATACTGTTCCCGCAGCAAAGGATTTTGGACAAGCGGCAAATGATATTTGTGAAAAAGCGTTGAGCGATGCGAAAGAGCAATTACACCCGTTAATCAGAAACGTTGAACTGAATCGTCTGGATAAACGTCATAAATTTGTCCAGGCGTTTAAGCTCGCTCTGGAACAGAGAATCGCGGGAAAATTGGCAACTTGGCAGCCTGGGGTTCAAGCAGTCTTCAAGTTCGATGAATCAGGTATGGAAAACCGCGACTCCTGGGATAGTTCGATTCATCTCCTTGTAAAGGTTCCACGCTTATCAAATGCATTAAAAGCCCTGGGTAATAAGTTGGATCAGAATCTTGTGAAATATCTCAAACAACTCGGTTGGTCACGCTTTCATAGGCTTCAATCCGTATTAGATATCCAGCAGGTAACGCCGAATGAACTCCGTTATGGGATAGGCTATGGCGCGATGTTCTGTGCTGTATACAGTACGCCAGTTAAAGTTTGGCCGCTAAATAGGTGACGCGATGAAAACTTTCGTCGATGACCATGGCTTGGTACGTGAGTCGCGTCTCAATATCCTGTTATTGAATCTTGTTTTGTATCGACTACAATAGCGTGGATGCATCCAACTGATAAAAGTAAACTTGAGCATAATAATGGTTTCATAAGCCGCGTTGCCAGAGACTACCCATCACTCTCATGGCGTACCTGGTTAATAGGCCGCCCTCTTGCTAGTGCCGACGCGCCCCATCAAACAGTTAGCAAAACTGTAGG
This sequence comes from Anaerolineales bacterium, assembly GCA_036741855.1. Lineage (GTDB taxonomy): Bacteria > Chloroflexota > Anaerolineae > Anaerolineales > Villigracilaceae > Defluviilinea. Next base: position 9,230 of record DAINRK010000122.1, on the reverse strand, counting down.
GTTGGCCGTCTTTGGCGCGGATGCGTTATCGTCCATCGCATATGCACCCCAAGAGACTCTTGTTATTCTGGCCGCGGCAGGGACACAAGCATATGGCTATGCATTCCCAATTTCGCTGGTCATCACTGGCTTATTAGTCATTGTTACCATCTCATATTTACAAACCATCCAGGCCTATCCAAGTGGCGGTGGCGCCTATACTGTCGTGAAAGAAAATCTGGGAGAGCCCGCGGCTCTTGTTGCCGGTGCGGCCTTGCTCACCGACTATATCCTGCTCGCAGCTGTTACCGTAGCTTCAGGCGTGGCCCAAATCGTTTCAGCATTTCCTATCCTTTTCCCTTTTCGAGTCTGGCTCTCCGTAGGCTTGCTGGGATTGATTGCGCTTGCTAACCTGCGTGGTGTAAAGGAATCAGGGAATATATTTGCCCTCCCTACGTATTTCTTTCTAAGTATGACTACATTGACGGTAGTGGTCGGCTTCATTCGGTATCTGGGCGGTACACTTGGCGTAGTAATTGATCCACCTTCCGTGGAAATGCTCGGTACCGAACCGTTGACTCTCTTCTTGTTATTACGTGCCTTTTCCAATGGCACCACTGCACTGACGGGTGTGGAGGTCATCGCAAATGGTGTGAAATCATTTAGAGAACCTCGAACACGAAATGCCATAGTGACAATGGTTTGGATGGCTACTATTTTGGCTGTATTGTTCCTTGGTATCGTTTATCTACTTGGCGTAATTGGGGCAGTTCCCTCTGAATCTGAAACAGTAATCTCACAATTTGCGCGTACAGTCTTTGGAAACCGGGGATTGCTCTATCTGGGCACGATTGCAGCTACAACGATCATCCTGATTTTAGCGACGAACACAGCTTTTGCAGGTTTCCCGGCCTTGAGCGCTATTATTGCTGAAGATGGATATATGCCTCGTCAACTTGCCTATCGAGGTAGCAGGTTGGTTTTCTCACGTGGAATACTCACTCTCACAGTGATCGCATCACTGCTCATTATCATCTTCAATGCCAGTGTGACTGCGCTCATTCCGCTATGGGCGGTGGGAGTATTCCTTTCGTTTACTCTATCGCAGGCCGGTATGGCTCGTCACTGGTGGAATAGACAGGATATAAAGAAAGCCGTTGTTAATCAGTATGACCCGAGCTGGAGATGGAAGCTGGCCATTAATGGCCTGGGCGCTATTACGACGGCGATTGTCACATTGATTTTTGCTATCACAAAGTTTGTTGATGGTGCATGGATCATCGTGTTACTCCTTCCTGCACTTGTTTTAAGTTTTTATGCAGTTCACCGTCATTATAGGAATCTTGCTCGTGATCTCTCTTTGGAAGATTACGGCCAGCCCCCTCCTGCAAAACGCCATCGGGTGCTCGTGCCAATTGCGGGAGTCCATCGAGGTGCCCTTGAAGCGTTGGACTACGCGCTATCGCTTTCTAATGATGTAACGGCTGTCCATATCTCGATGGATCCGGAACAAAAGTCGGCATTAGAAAACAAATGGAACTCGTGGGGCAAAGGCGTTCGGCTGGTCATCATTGAGTCGCCTTACCGTACGTTTCTGGAACCCTTTTTGGAATATGTGAATGAAATTTGCGCGATATTACAGCCTAATGAGCGGTTAACTATTGTTGTTCCACAATTCATGCCGAAAAAATGGTGGCACAATGTGTTGCATACACAGACAGCGTTCTGGCTTCGCTTTGCTCTGTTGAACAAGAGAGGCATTGTCATCACTGAAGTGCCATATCAGGTACGGTAAATCCCCATGGACTCAAAATCTGCCAGGCTGGATCCCGAGGAACTGCTCGACCAAGTTCAGGCTGACGAATAGGCTCAACGGTGTGGCAAGCTCAACATTCTCCTCAGCTATCCCGCTGTGGTGGGGAAGATGTACATCATGCTCGAAGCCACGCGCCAAAGAAAAAACGAACCGTGGCCGGGCCATTGCCTGCGCGCTGATTATTCCCTTTCTATTTCCTTGTGAACGTGATAAGGAACGTCCGTAATTACGACCCCATGCGTCGATAATAACTCCTGGCGCAGAACATCTGCGGTGCGCATATGAAGAGCCTGATGCCAGCGTTTGGATGGCATAAACTGAGGGACGACGATTGTGATCGTCTCGTTTGGCTGGGCGCTTTTGACAAGTTCCTCAATGTACTCCAGCAATGGTTCAATGAAAAGGCGGAACGGAGAATCGAGAATAATCAACCGTGTTCCTTCGCCCCACGTTTTCCATTTTTGTTGAACCTTCTCAGTCTCCCCTGGGTCAAGAGAAACATGAACGGCAGTGACATCGTCGGATAACAATTTTGCATAGCGAAGAGCTTCTAGCGCGCCCTGGTGAATTCCGCTCACTGGCAGGATCACACGATGCCGCGTCTGCCTGGCAGGCAGTCCACGGAACCTGTCTAACGAAAGATGTGATGCGAAGTCTTTGTAATGATGATGAATGGTAAAGAAAATTTTAACGAGCAACGGAATAATAATGAGCACAACCCAGGCACCTTCACGGAACTTGGTGACCGCAAATATGATTGTGACAAGGGCTGTACAGATCGCGCCAAAACCATTGATCAGCATTTTATGCTTCCAGCCCTGTTCGTATTTGAGTGTTGAGCCTTGCTCGATAATCTCTTCGCCTTGCTTCAAATGACCAATCTTCCACCAGCGACGCGCCATGCCCGTCTGTGAAAGCGTGAAGGAAAGGAATACGCCGATGGCATAGAGCGGAATCAATAAAGTCACGCTGGCTTTGAAGAGAATGATTAGAATCGAGGCAATGATTGAGAGCGTGATAATTCCGTTGGAATAAACAAGACGGCTGCCGCGAAAAGTTAACTGCCGCGGTAGAAAGCCATCCGCTGCCGCAAGCGCACTGAGACGCGGGAAATCTGCAAAGGCTGTATTGGCAGCCATAAGGAGAATCACGGTGGTAGCCGCAATTGTGGCAAGATACATCAGACCGCGACCTTCAAATATCGTTCGTGTCAATTGGGAAATAATCGTTTCCTCCTCTGAGAACACGCCGCCAATTTGACCCGTAAGATAAGAGATGCTCAGGAACAACGTCCCAAGGATAATAGACATCCATATCAAAGTGATGCCTGCATTACGACTGCGTGGCTCCTTGAATGCAGTAATGCCATTAGAGATTGCTTCGACACCCGTTAATGCAGTTGTACCATTTGAAAACGCGTGAAGCAAAAGAAAGGCAGTGATGGGGCCAATGGTATGCGTAAGATGCACCTCAGGCGGATCAATCACAGCTCCGAGCGAACCAGTAAGTGAACGAAATATGCCGATGCCCACCGTGATAAACATCATCACAATAAAGAAATAGGTGGGGACTGCAAACGCGGTCCCTGATTCCTTCACGCCACGCAAATTAATGAGCATGATGATAATTACAGCGGCAACAGCGATCTGCACGCGAAAAAGATCCAGGGCCGGGTATGCCGAAACGATTTGTGCCACACCCGATGAAATAGAAACCGAAACCGTCAGAATGTAGTCCATCAAAAGAGCTGCACCTGCAACCTGGGCTGGAGCCTCACCAAGATTATCCCGGGATACAATATAAGCGCCACCGCCGCCAGGATAGGCATGAATCGTTTGCTCGTAGGATATGGTCACAATCAGCAAAAGGATAACAATAGCAATTGAAATGGGAAAGACGTAGCCAAGCGCGGCTGCACCTATCACCGTCAATACTCCCAATATTTCCTGTGTGGCATATGCTGTGGACGAGAGCGCATCAGATGCAAAGACAGCCAGGCCGACTCTCTTGCCGATCGTTTGATGCGGTGCATCCGCCGTGGTGAGAGGTCTTCCAATAAACCAATGACTCAAAGAACGTGGCGGTTTGTAATCGCTTTCCCGCCGCATGATCTCAGTTTGACTATTTTCAGAAGTTAACATTCTCTAGTGTTCAATGCTCCAATGTACAAGTTGATGGGAAATCATTAACTGAATAGGTTATTCCATGCCCATAGGAACCATATCTCAGCAATCACGGAAAGAATCAATAAGCTGGTTTGCGCCCAGTCCCGGGGCAGAGAGAGAATTTGAATTTGAAGAAGGAAGAAACCAGTAAGAATGCTCAATAGGCCTGCCCATAGTTGAATGAGTGACAACGTGCTCAATTTTGATGGGCCTGGTGGGTATAAACCAGAAAGGATATATAAAGGGATTTTTAGATCTGATTGCAGAATTTGGCTTAATGGTCTCTGTAACAGCCCCGCGCGCTGTTCCGCGAAACAGACAATCGAATCACCAACTTGACAGTTGGCCTTTACAACGTTCATCCAGTTATTTCCAACCTGCACTTTTGCTTCTGCAGAGGCGTTACCATCCTGAATCATTGCGGTCATGGTAACCAATTGCCGACGCAGACTGGATTCCTCCGCCCTGTCTTTGCAGAGACCGATGAACAAAATATGTGCTCCTAATTCAATGGCCAATTCCCAGACGCGACGCGTTGCACCTGCATAATCTAAATCTGCATCGGGGACCAGGACCATTAAGCGGTGGGCCGGCTTAGAATCCAAAGGAGGAGCAAGATAGAGAGAGGAAGAAGTATTCTGATGTTTCGTATCCAGTCTGTTCATAATTTCCTCGTCGATATATACTTATCATCCTAACAAGCCGCCATAAAAAGGCGATAAAAAATTTGACCAATAGTATAAAGAATAAATAAAAACGCTCCGGATGGAGCGTTTTAGGGTAGCTTTCTTGTCTAGGCGAATGGCGTAAGGTCCTGAATTAAATCCCGCCACCTCAGAAGATAGCTGCGGATAGAAGAGTCATAGGAATTACTCCTCCAATTCTTTGTGTACATGATAGGGAACGTCTGTGACCACGACGCCTTGCGTGGATAATAATTCTTGGCGCAAGACGTCCGCAGTCCGCATATGCAGAGCATAGTGCCAGCGTCGAGACGGCATGAACTGTGGGACAACGACTGTGATCGTCTCGTTTGGCTGGTTGTTGTCGACGATGTCTTCAATATACTCCAACAAGGGTTCTATAAATAGGCGGTATGGCGAATCGAGAATGATGAGGCGCGTTCCATCGCCCCATGTTTTCCACTTTTTTTGTACTTTCTCGGTCTCTGCCGGGTCAACCGAAATGTGGACGGCTGTCACATCGTCTGAGAGCAATTTTGCATAGCGGAGGGCTTCCAGCACGCCTTGATGAATTCCACTCACCGGCAGAATGACGCGGTGACGCGCCTGGCGAGTAGGCAACCCACGAAACCTATCTAATGAAAGGCGCGATGCAAGATCTTTGTAATGATGATGAATAATGAAGAAAATGGTCACCAGCAAAGGGACAAGCAGGAGAATGATCCAGGCACCTTCGTAAAATTTGGTTCCGGCAAACACAACCATTACGATGGCAGTACATAAAGCGCCAAAGCCATTAATCAGCATTTTGTACTGCCAACCGGCCTCATATTTAAGTGTGGAACCTGGATCTACAATTTCCTCCCCCGGTTTGAGGTGTCCTACCCTCCACCAGCGTCGTGCCATACCTGACTGTGATAAAGTGAATGACAAGAATACGCCGATGGCGTAGAGAGGAATAAGGCGCGTCACGCTGGCTTGGAATAGGATAATCAGAAGTGCCGAAATGACAGAAAGCGCGATAATTCCATTTGAGTATACTAATCGGCTGCCACGGAAGGTTAATTGCCTGGGCAAAAAACCATCTCCTGCGTGGAGAGCGCCCAGTCGAGGAAAGTCTGCAAAAGCAGTGTTCGCTGCCATGATGAGGATAATTGTGGTTGCCCAGATCGTTCCAAGGTATAGCAATCCGCGTCCATCAAACACTGTGCGCGCCAGCTGTGAAATCAGCGTTTCCTCCTCAGAGAATACGCCTCCAATCTGACTTGTCAGATGTGAAATGCCAAGGAATAGTGAGCCGAGAATGATCGACATCCAGATCAATGTAATGCCTGCGTTACGACTACGTGGTTCTTTGAATGCTGTAATACCATTTGAAATTGCCTCGACACCCGTTAGAGCAGTAGTGCCATTTGAAAATGCATGCAATAGTAGGAATGGTGTAAGAACAGCAATTGTGCGGGTAATATGTAGCTCAGGCGGGTCAATCACTGTTCCAAGTGAACCACTCAAAGAACGGAACATACCATATCCCACGGTCGCAACCATCATGACCACGAAGAAATAGGCAGGAACCGCAAAGGTGGTGCCCGATTCCTTTACGCCCCGCAAATTGACAAGCATGATTATGAACACGGCTCCAACTGCAATCCAGACACGGAAAGGAAACAATTCCGGATATGCAGAGACGATTTGTGCAATGCCTGATGACACTGAAACTGCCACTGTAAGGATGTAATCTGTCAACAGAGCTGCACCTGCGGTTTGTGCAGGCAATTCGCCAAGATTGTCACGTGCAACAATGTAAGCGCCGCCCCCGCCGGGATAGGCGTGTATGGTCTGTTCGTAGGAAATTGTAACAATAGCAAGCAAAATTACAATCGCAACGGAAATTGGGAAAATGTACCCGTACGCAATGGAGCCCAACACGATGAGTACTCCCAAAATTTCCTGTGTGGCATAAGCGGTAGATGACAGCGCATCGGAGGCGAAGACAGCCAAACCTACAGCCTTCCCAATGGTTTGATGCGGCGCATCAGCTGTTTGTAAGGGCCGCCCAATGAACCAGTGGCTCAAAGACCGCGGTGGCTGGTAATCGCTCTGCCGACGCATGATTTCAGTTTGATGGTTTTCAGATGTTAACATTGGTTAACCTTTGGCATTCGATTCTTGAATGTATTATTCGAACCGGCCATTCCAAACCAAAATGAGCCAGAATTCTGGAAAGATTGAAAGTATGAGCGCGACGTTCTGAAACCAATCTGTTGATAATTGAATGATTCTTACTTGTAACATGCAGAACCCAAGGATGATCACCATGAAACCGGACCATGCTATGACTGGCGAAAGCCGGGTCAATTTGGATTGCTGTAAAGAAGGATCTGTAAGAATGTACACCGGGATCTTTAAATTCGATTGCAGAATCTGTGTTAGTGGTTTCTGTAGAAGTCCGGCGCGTTGCTCTGCGAAACAGACGACCAGGTCCCCGCTTCGATAGTTCCGCTTTACGATGGACACCCAGTTTGATCCCACTTCAACATTAGCTTCTGCAGAGGCGTTACCATCCTGAACCATTGCTGTCATTGTGACCAATTGTCTACGAAGGCTCAACTCATCGGCCGTCTCTTTGCATAAACCAATAAACAGAATATGAGCTCCCAATTCACCTGCCAATTCCCAGACGCGTCGCGTGGCGGCCGCATAGTCTAAATCGGCATTGGGGACAAGGACAATTAAACGGTGTGTCGGCTCCATGCCCGAATGAGAAACAGGAGATATGGAGATCGAATTATTCTGGAGTTGTGTATCAAATCTGTTCATATTTGCCTCATGTATATCCACTATCTTAACAAGCTGGCATAAAATGGTGACAAAAAAATTGACCAGTTGTGTAAAGGACAAATAAAAAACGCCCTTTGTTAGGGCGTTGTAAGGACATGGAATGCAGGAGTTTGCTTCTACATTCCAGCAAGCTGTCGGACTCCAATTACCTATTCATCCGCAATAAAACGATACCCAATGCCTGGTTCAGTAAGGATGTATTGTGGTCGCTCGGGGTCGGCTTCGAGTTTCTTACGTAACTGCCGCATGTACACTCGGAGGTATTCTGTGTGATCTGCGTCGGCCGGTCCCCAGACGTTTGTCAGGATACTTTGATGTGTGAGGACCCGTCCGTGATTGGCAGCAAGATACGCCAGCAGTTTATGTTCTGTGCCGGTTAACTTAATTTCCTCTTCACCCAGCTTCACAATGTGCCAGGCTAGATCGATAGTTAGCTGGCCCGCCTTGACAACCTTGTTTGGCGTCCCCTGAACCCGCGCGGAATGACGTAAAGCGACACGCACACGCGCAAGTAATTCTTCAATGCTAAAGGGTTTGGTCAGATAGTCGTCTGCCCCCTTATCCAACGCAGCGACTTTGTCGCGTTCGCTGTCTCGGACGGAAAGCACGATGATGGGGCATTGTGTCCATTCTCGCAGTCGGCTACAGACCTCTACGCCATCCATATCAGGCAGGCCTAAATCGAGGATCACAAGATCCGGCTCATTTGCTGCAGCCAGAGCTAAGCCTTCTTCACCGCGGCTTGCAGTTGTTACCTTGAACTGTTTTTCGGTGAGAATGGTGCGCATGGCGCGCAAAATTTGGGGTTCATCATCTATGACAAGGATGTGAGGCGGATTGCTCATTCTGTTTCTGTGTCGGTTGGAATTTGGGAAGGGGTTGCTCCATCCCAAATCAGTGGCAGGGTGAAATTGAACGCCAATCCATCAGGCAAATTCTTCGCCCAAATACGGCCTCCGTGCGCTTCGACGATCCCTTTACAAATCGAAAGGCCGAGCCCGGTACCGGTTACTCGATCGGCAGCAGTGGTACGATAGAACTTGTCAAAGATACGCTCAAGGTCTTCGTGTGGAACTCGGGGTCCCTGATTGCTCACCTGGACTTGAATCGTTTCTTCCTCTACAAATGCGCGAATACAGATCTTGGTGTTTGCAGGTGCGTATTTTAAACTGTTACTCAGGAGGTTAGTAAAAACCTGTTCCATCTGCACATAATCTACAGGCACGAGCGGCAAGCTCTCGGGTACTTCAACTTCAATTTGGTGTCCTTCTGCCAGATGTTTCATACGAGCGAGCACACTTCCAACGATCTCAGACAATATATTCCATTCACGCTTGGGTTTGAGCGCGCCCGACTCAATCCGTGACATGTCAAGCAAATTTCCGACCAGCATATTCAAATGATCGGCCTCGTCATCAATTGCCTCGATCAACTCGGCGCGGGCAGGAGAATCCCAGCCCACTTCCTTGCCGCGCAGGCTGGATGCTGCCGCTTTGATCGTGGATAATGGCGTTCTCAATTCATGAGAGACAGACGATAAAATGGCAGATTTCAATTTATCACTCTCTTCGAGGACTCGTGCGCGAGATTCGGCTTGAGCTAAGCTTGCACGTTCAAGAGCTAATGCACCTTGGCTGGCAAATGTCTGCAACAGCCGTTTCTCTCCGGACGAGATGACTGGGGCGGCCCTCCAGAGCCGAATCTCCCCGAGAATACCACGCGCCGCTTGAATAGGAACAGTCAATT
>DAINRK010000121.1:9597-10248 GCA_036741855.1 Anaerolineales bacterium | reverse complement strand
GCTCTACCTCTCCGCGCTCTCGCCGAGACGGCCGCGCAAATTCAGGAAAGTCCCACCCCGGAACAAATGGATAAGATCCAGGCGGCTCAAAAAAGACTTCTTGTCATTAGCCGCATTGACGGTGCCGTCCTGATCCTCGCTCTGATCTTCATGGCGACCGCGCGTTACTGGCGCTTTTAGTCACCCTTCCCTCTTCCGCGAATTTCGTAAGTATGCCTGCTTATTCTCCGGTGCCTTCCATCCATGTGGACTGGTATTCTGGCTTTTCATACTCGAGCGCGTGATTGGTGAGACTTAATGGATAGAAAGTGTCCACCATTACAGCCAATTCTTTCGTCTCTTTTGCTCCGATCGAGGCTTCGGTCATACCGGGTTGTGGACCATGCGGCAGGCCATATGGGTGCATGCTGATGTCACAGCGGTCGATGCCTTTGCGCGACATGAAATTGCCTTCCGCATAATAGATCACTTCATCTGAATTTACATTGGAGTGATTGTACGGCGCGGGGATGGAAAGAGGATGATAATCAAACATGCGCGGCACGAACGAGCAAACCACGAAGTTGTGCCCCTGAAAGGTCTGATGCGCGGGTGGCGGCTGATGGACTCGTCCTGTGATGGGTTCGAAGTCTTCGATATTGAATATCCATG
>DAINRK010000121.1:5005-9587 GCA_036741855.1 Anaerolineales bacterium | reverse complement strand
GAAATAAATAGCCATCCCAGCCAACGACGTCGAAGGGATGGTAATCCAGGATGTTTTTACTGAGCCTGTCGCGCCCCTTGATGCGGACTTCAAACGCGCCTCGCGAAGTGTGGGTTTCCAGGTCTTCGGGCAGGCGAATATCCCTCTCGGAATATGGAGCATGTTCGAGCATTTGACCAAAGTCATTTCGATAGCGTTTCGGTGCTGAGATCTGAGAGGGATTCTCAATCGTAAAAAAGCGCGCTTCGTCGCCGTCAATGTGCATTTGCCATGTTGTGCCAAACGGGATGACGATGTAATCGCCTTTACGGAACTTGAGATTGCCAAATTGTGATTTGAGCACCCCGCTTCCTTCGTGCACCCACCAGGTTTCGTAGGCTTGCGCGTTGCGATAGAAATAATCCATGCTTTGGGATGCGCGCGAAACGCCGAGAATGACATCCCGGTTTGCGAGCAGGGGAACGCGCGCGGAAACGGGATCCGTTCCCAGTGGGGCGTCGGCGGTGGCAAATGCGCGGTGACGAATCGGACCGAACTCCACAGTCTCCGGCAGGCGCGAACCGATATCTTCAGTATGTTTGACGCGGGGCGGGATGAAGTGGTGATAGAGGATGGATTGAATAGACGAGAATCCCTCTAATCCCATCAATTCTTCGCGATACAGTTCACCGTTCGGTTTTCTAAATTGTGTATGTCTCTTGTGGGGGATTTCTCCAAGTTTGTGATAGAAAGGCATAGGTACTCCTTAGGGGTTTGTTATGAGAATCGATTGAATGAGAGCATCCAATGTGTTTAACGATGGAGTGTACGAATCTGCATCTAACGAAACCAACTTCTCAGTGATCAAGGCATAGTAGGCTTCATTGGGTCCGACATCGGTGGGGATTGGAACGCCTTCGCTTGGCACAGGAGCATCTGGTTTCTCATCCTCAGCCAGAACAGGTGCGGTGATAGGCAGGACAGCCAGAATGAAATACTGCTCGTCAGTCGTCAGCCCGGCAAACTGATAGATCAGTTCATGATTGTTGATGGGTGCAAGATATTGGGAATATTGCGTCAAGTGGCGAACGCCACTGCCACTTTGAAAGGTAACGGTTTGTACGTTGGCCGCAATCTGCATCTCAGCATTGAAGAATGGAACTCTCGGAAGTGTTTCCTTCAATGGTGGCGAACCCGCGAGGATCTTTTTGAGACGATCGATTTGTTCTGCCGCAATGGGGTTGATCCGAGCATACTCTTCCGCGGGATACACAAAGATTTGTGGCTGATGAAATTTGCCTTCCAGGCTATACCCCGTCAAGGTAATTTTTATGTGATCCGGCACAAGTTCCCAGGGCGCGCCGTCAGTTGTGGCAGAGACCATTTCCAACCCTGCATCGTTTGCCAGTGCTTGGGGGATCGTGAGACTTACATTGTTAATTGTAACAAGCTTGCCCTCAACAACCGTAGCCGCGGGCGTGACGATCGGCGTTCCTGTTGGGAGAACTGGTGTAGGTGTATTTGAAGCGGGAAAATTGCATGAAGCAATGAGCAGTGTAATTATGCAAACAGTAACACAGTGCCGCATGATAAGCTAACCCTGAGCTTTGAATACTGGCTCACAAAACATGTTCAAATGTTTTGTAATTATTGAGGCAGGCCGTAACAAACTTTGTTTCATAAGTCTTGCTTCAATCTTCGGACTCAAGAGGAATTGCTGGGTGGAGACCCTACTGTGTTACGCAAAATTCCGATCCGCTCGATTTCCAACTCAACAACGTCTCCGTGCTTCAGCCAGGGTCCCTGAAATTTCGTGAGTTCCAACAGGCATCCTGTTCCCACTGTGCCAGAGCCAATCACATCACCAGGATATAGCATTACAGAGTCAGATGCACGCGCGATGATCTCTCCGAACGACCAGTGCATATCCTTGAAATTGCCTCTGGAGAATTCCACGCCGTTGATTCGTGCCATCATGGATAGGTCGTACACACCCGGACGGTCCGTCGCTTTATCAGCAATCGACTCCTGCGTGACGATGACCGGCCCAAACGACGACGCGAAGTCCTTGCCTTTCGCGGGACCGAGTCCTACGATCATCTCTTTCCGTTGAATATCCCGTGCTGACCAATCGTTGAAGATCGTGTAGCCAAAAATATGCGCTGGTGCATCTTCAGGTTTGATGTTCATTCCACCTTTTCCGATTACTGCTGCGATCTCAAGTTCATAATCCATCGCTTGTGTGTAAGGCGGATAAGGGATGACATCTTCATGACCAAAGACCGCATTCGGATTGGTGAAATAGAAGACAGGGAATTGATACCATTCCTCGGGAACTTCACGCCCGCGGTTCTTATTCGCGGTGACAACATGCTGTTCGAAGGCATATCCATCGCGTAGCGTGGTCGGTTTCAATGGCGAAAGAAATTTGATTTCATCAATGGCAAGGGAATCTTTAGATGCCTTTTTCGCAGCTTTATCTGCGCCCGCCGCCATGACTGCAAGCATGTCGGGATAGGGCAGGGTATAGACTCGTTCCTCTTTAACGAGAGCAGGCTGGGACGTCGCGCGAAGCGTTGATATGGTTGCGAATTTCATAAGATATCATTCATGTCATTGCGAGGAGCGAACGATAGTGAGCGACGAAGCAATCTCCTCGAAACAGGAGAATGCTTCGGGCGGACGAACACCGCCCTCGCAATGACATACTCTTTACAAATTCCCGCGCCGTTCCTGCTCCATTTCTATCGATTCAAACAAGGCCCTAAAGTTGCCTTTGCCGAATCCCTGCGAGCCGTGGCGCTGGATGACTTCGATGAACATCGTTGGGCGATCCTGGATCGGGCGTGTGAAGATCTGCAAAAGATAGCCTTCGTCATCGCGGTCAACGAGGATGCCAAGGTCATGGATCGCCTTCATGTCTTCCTTGATCTTGCCCACACGATCTGGCAGGAGTTCATAATACGTATCGGGAACACGCAGAAACTCAACGCCGCGTGAGCGAAGTTTTTCGACGGTCTGGAGAATGTTGCCAGTGATGATGGCAATGTGCTGCACGCCCGGGGTGAGATAGTAGTCCAGATATTCTTCGATCTGACTCTTGCGGCGTCCCTCGGCCGGTTCATTGATCGGGAATTTGACGCGGCCATTTCCGTTCTGCATCACCTTGGACATGAGCGCAGAATATTCAGTGGAAATGTCTTTATCATCGAAGTGCAGTAGCTGGCGGAAGCCCATCACCTGGTGATAAAAATTCACCCAGTGATTCATCTTGCCAAGCTGTACGTTGCCGACTACGTGATCCACCGCAGCCAGACCGGTCGGTTCGGCTTCATATTGAATGGGTCTGTATGTGGGTGCAAAAACGCCTTTGTAATCAGCCCGATCCACAAAGACATGTAGTGTTTCTCCATAGGTGTAAATTGAGGATGTGCGATAGATGCCATGATCGTCTTTCTCCTCACGTGGTGCCCATCCTGATTTCCCACCGCGTGATGTGGTTTCCTTCCATGCTTTTTCCACGTCATCTACTTCTAATGCGATCATTTTCACGCCATCACCATGCAGCAGGTGATGTGCCGCAAGCGGGCTGGATGGAGTATAAGGTGCAGAAATAACAAACCGCGCCTGCCCCGATTCCAACACATACGAAGCAAAGTCGCGGTTTCCTGTTTCAAGCCCGGAGTAGGCAATGGGCTTGAAACCGAATGCCTTCCACCAGTAATACATGGCGTGTTTTGCGTTGCCGACGTAAAAATGGATATGGTCAATGGATTTGATCTGCAGGAAATCCGCCTCTTCAGTCATGGGACGGGATTCGCTATTTGAAACAGTTGTAGCCATTTAGCCTCCTTTGGTGAGATGAAATGATTGTACGACAAAGAATGCCGTGTTGCAATGAAAAAATAATAGGGCAATTTGTCCTACTTAAAATCCCCTTAAGTTAAGTGTTGCGGCGCTAATTATTGAGTATTTTGAACAGAATTTTCTTCCATGAACTTCTGCCAGATTGGAAATCGCTCCGGGTTCCATATCTTGCGTAAGTCTTGAAGGGCAGTCTCTTTATCCCAACCCAGCCGCAGAATACGATAAAGAGTCACAAATCCGGTGGCGCGATAATTTGCCTGGCAATGCACAAGCACTTTATCATCATTGTGTGCATCCATTGCATTCATGAAGTCCTCAAGATTTTGTCTGGTGGGATTGCCCCATTCCACAGGGATGTGAATGTATTCTATACCAAGCGACTTAAGCAATTCTTTTTCATTCGGCAACGCATCATCGGCGTCTGCCACAGTTAGATTGATAACTGTCTGCACGCCCTTGTTTGCGGCGTCGGTGAGTTGCTCGGCTTTGGGCATTCCACCTGTGAATAATTTTTCGGAGAGATGTAAAAAATTACGAATATCTTCAAACATTACTTTACTCTCGCAACTCTTCCGTCTGTCATTTTTTGTAGATCTAGCGTTTTCAATTCGAAGATTGCATTCGGTGTACCAGCCGCAGACCAGATGGTTTCATATCCCAGAAAGTCTTCGTCCAGATAGGTCTCCATCTTTTGCGCGTGACCGCGGAAAAGATCACCATCGTCGCGGCACGACCC
>DAINRK010000121.1:0-4995 GCA_036741855.1 Anaerolineales bacterium | reverse complement strand
CGGTGTACCAGCCGCAGACCAGATGGTTTCATACTGTAGGAAATCTTCATCGACATATGTTTCCATCTTTTGCGCGTGACCAATTGGAGGCACGCCTCCGATCGCGTAGCCGGTGACGGCTCTCACGAAATCGGCATCCGCGCGCCCGATGGTTTCACCCGCGTACTCGCTGATACGTTTTTCGTCGACGCGGTTCGCGCCGCTGGTGAGGACAAGGATCGGTTTCCCTGACTCCTTTCCCTTGAAGATCAACGACTTGACGATCTGGCCAAGTTCACACCCCGCGCGGTCTGCGGCTTCCTGTGCGGTGCGCGTCGATTCACTGTGTTCGATCACAGAGTAATTGTAGCCAAGGGATTGTAGTAGATCTTGAAATTTTTTTGCAGTGGGGGAGAGTGAAGTAGACATTCATCAATTATAAAATACTATGTCATTGCGAGAGCGGTGATTTTCCGCTCGAAGCAATCTCCAACTAAGCGGAAAACACTCCTTGAGAACTTCGTCCACTAAATGGGAGATTTTTTCGTCGGGCTACGCCCTTCTCGCAACGACACTCCTATTTGCGCTTATATTTGATTTGCCATAACGTGCGCCAGGTCTCGCCGCCATCGTCGGAGCGTTCCCAGTTCCAATCGAATTTTTTGGCTTCAATATTGAACCAGACCATGCGTTGTTTGCAGGCTTCACCTCGCACGATCGCGTCGCGCATGAGAATCATTTTTCCATCATCAAATTTACCTGTGAAATCAAGATATGTGCCGTTATTATCTACCCAGGTCTGGCACCAGAGCTTTCGTTCCGGGTCGTAAACAGAGTGGCTGATCCCATGCAGATCGGGAGCATGGAAATCCTCATAGACCACCTTGCCATCGAGAATTTTCGTCACATGATTGGTGCCCTTACCGTCCTCGCCCCACGCAGCGTCCCATTCGCCGAGCCAGAAGTCGAATTGATTTTCAGGGTTCATATTTTTCTCCAATTTGCTCAAGCCGCCGTCCTAGGCGGCGTCTAACCAATAAGACCTGCGCCGGGGACGGCGCAGGGAGCATGAGTTGATTTTTCTAAGGCTTCACTTGCCAAATGCCATCGACCTTTTGTAGTTCCAAACTGGTTACAACTGGCGGTGCCATTGTGACCTGGGCAGTCGCCTGATCTCCTAGAAGATCAAGCGATACAGCCTCATAACCCGCCTCTTCCAGCACCAAAGAAATGTCGAGATAATCTTTTGCCAGTGGATCCTCAAATTTGCCGGTGGATATGATGTCACTGAGAGCCTTGATCAGTTCTTCTGCGCGAGGATAATCACCATCAACGATGGCTTGTTGTCCCTGGGCGATGATGAGCTCAACAGCAACATTTGCCGCGCCATTTGCCTCACGGATTACAACAGGCAGGTACTCGGGACGGGCAACCGCGTCAGCGGCCGCGGAAAGGAGAAAATAGGGGGGTGGTGAATACGTATCCTGATATTGTCGCCGAAGGTCCTGAAGTTCAATTGTCAATCGCAAATCTTCCAGTTGTTCCCCAGGCTCCTTGCTTTCGAGCCAGGCTTGGAAATCCTGGTCGAAATCCTTCAAGGAAACCCCAAACGTTGACTGGAGAGCAGCCTCCAGGGATAACGGCTGCCCATCTGATGTGTCCTCATCAGCGCCGAAGAACTCCCATAGTTTATCCTCCCCATATGTTTCAACAATATAAGTTAGCATTGCAGCGGGATATAAATAAGAAAGTTCGTGTTGTTGCAAATACTGACCAACTGGCACGTAATAGCCGAGGTCATACAATGCAGCGCCACGCTGGTCCAGTGGTTCAGGTTTGTAGTGTCCGCCAGCGATATATACCGCCATGCCTTCGTAATTAAATTCAATTCCATCACCGACTGATGGAATCGCAATGTCAGCGGCGTGAGAAAATTCGTGGCGTGCGAGAGTCTCCAAGCCTATGCCGCCGATGGTCGGACCGTAATAACGATCGGTATAGGAGATCACCAGCTCACCAGTGCCGCCAAACCCACCGTTGCCCCAAATACGATCCAGGATGTAAATATCCAATTTCGGGTCGATATTTGCCCCAGTAATCGTCGTAAAATCTTCGGCGGCTTGTTGGAAATGCTCTGCAATGAAATCCATATCCCGCGCGGCGGCAGTTTCAGTGATGTAATGTAGCTTACAGCAATCCGTTTCGTTGACCATCCATGCGGCATTTTCTTCATTGGACGGTCGTTGATCGGCTGGCAATACTTCGAATGAGTATGTCTCGTTGAGATGTCCATCTGCTGTCCTAAACTTCACCGTATGTTGTCCGGTAAGATTTGTTGTGTCGAGTGCAAGAGGCAGCAGTAGGTTAATGAAATTTGATTTAGCGGAAACGTTGGTGGCTGGCATGTTATCGAGGGTAATAGAGACCGTGAGATTTTCGTCAAAGCTGCCATCTGTTTGAATCTCGAAAGTCAACACATCTCCCGCATAATGTTCGGGACCAGGATATGCACGGATCGCCCCAACCGGTACCAGTTGCGTTGTGTCATCTTCTCCCAGTGGGGAGGTCGGTGTTGGAGGCCGTTGGATGATTTCTGGAACGGGAGTTGAAAGAATTAATGTTGCAGTGCTAGTCTGCCGTAGTGCAGTTGTGGTCGGAGAAGCAAGTGTCTGCACAGATCCGCAGGAACTTAATACACTGAGGAGCAATACGGAAAGACTGGTTCGGAATATAGATTGATTTGGGGAGTTGAGTCTCATTTGTACCTCCAAAAATCGGAGTGTCTTATAATCTACCAAGGCATAGATAAATTGACACCAGCCTTAAGAACTATTTTTGGAGAAATGGTCATGTCTGATAAGCAAAGAAAAATCTATCAATCTGATGGCGATCGCTATGAAGCATTGATTTCACGCGAAGATTATCAGGGAAATATCCCACGCGCCATTGATGAAATTATGGATGCAACTGGTTTGGATATTCTTGACCTCGGCGCGGGGACAGGACGTCTCACCCTCATGCTGGCGCCGCGCGTGAAATCCATTCGCGCCTTCGACGCGTCCGCTGAGATGCTGCGTGTTTGCCGCGAGCGATTGATCGCCAGCGGACTCTCCAACTGGCATGTGGATGTGGCAGATCACCGTCAATTGCCGGTGGAGGATCATTCTGTTGACCTGGTCGTCTCTGGCTGGAGTGTAAGTTATCTCTCTGTCTGGAACAAAGAAAACGGAGATGAAGAATTAGATAAGTGGCTGATTGAAATGCGTCGCGTATTGCGAAAGGATGGGACGATTATCCTCTTCGAATCACTGGGTACAGGGAATGAATCACCGGTGCGGTTGGAACATGTGGAACCGACGTATCAGTGGCTGGATGAGAATGGATTCCAGAATAAATGGATCCGGACCGACTATCAGTTCGAGTCATTGGATGAAGCAGCAGAATTGGCGGGATTCTTTTTCGGCGATGAATTAGCGAATCGGGTCCGTGCAGAGCGCCTCATCATCCTGCCTGAATGTACTGGGGTTTGGTGCAAAAGAGTATAATTCCAACGGGTAAACTTACTATGACCTAATACAGTTTTCCATTTCTTTACTAGACCAGGATGAGCAAAAATTAATTGGCAGATTCTCGCGCCTATATCGCTTTCCTGGCTGCAGACCTGACCCTCTTAAGGAG
Source organism: Anaerolineales bacterium (assembly GCA_036741855.1). Classification (GTDB taxonomy): domain Bacteria; phylum Chloroflexota; class Anaerolineae; order Anaerolineales; family Villigracilaceae; genus Defluviilinea. The sequence continues at coordinate 1,338 of DAINRK010000121.1, read as the reverse complement.
TAAAGAAATGGACACAATTAGATTCACGATCGAAGATTACATCGACCAAAAGTTCGGCTTTCGATTCCCCACCATCAATATCTACATCAACAATCGGAATTTGATTTCTCTGGTCCAAGAGATCGAGCAGAGAAATCAAATTCTTCACCGTAAAGAGCCCACTCCTTCGCTTTATGTAGGACATACTCCCGGATACGGCCGCGGCTTCTGCGACGAATTTCTTTGCCGGCACACACGTCCATATAGCGTTTTATTAACTTGCACATGCACGATTGCAGAGTGTAATTGCATCATGGCGAAGATTACCATGGATGATAAGATTGTCACGTGGAGTGAAATTCGTAGTCCCTGGCTGAGCAGCAATAGCCCAGGCCCGTGGGTAGCGGAAGATGATGCACGGGAGTTAGGATGGATTCCGTATGATTACTCAGGCCTGGGACCGTTTATTTTGGAGAAGAGAAAGTACATGGAAGCAGTAGACCAACTTGCGGCGCAAGACCGCTTATTGAAATTTATTGCGGCGTTCAATCGACGTGCTGACTGGTGAGTTAGACTCAAGTATCCACTTGAAGTAGCGCACGCGGCTCAGACCTGCGCTTGTTTCTATGATCGTATTCCTCCAAAATCCCCTCATAATCTGCTGAGCCATACCGGCCGAAGATTTCAGCGAAAAGGTTTGGCAGTTTGCGATAGGGCGAGATACCCAGATCTTTGAGCAGGATGTCAATATACTGCTGAAAGCGCGTGTTGACCGCGACCAAACGCGAAGGCTCGAATTGGATATGAGCACGCTTCCACTGGCGGACGCGCTCCATGCTGCTTTCCATTTCTTCAATTGGCGGAAGCTTGATCTCACCGCGTAAATAGGCACACAGCCAGAGCGTTCCAATTTCTACGGCAGGGATGTGCATGAAGCAGTGGTTGAAGCCAGCAAAACCAATGCGTGGAATGCGAGGGTGAATCAAATGCCGGTATAACTGCGCGCCATCTGATTCGCTTTCCAGGAAACGACGATACTGTTGCGGCAGGAAGGGATAGGTGGGTGTTTTCGAACCAAGGCTGAGCACCACCAAGTCACATGGGATTTCAGAGCCGTTTTTCAACAAAAGACCATTTTCAGAGAATCCCGCCAGCTCTGATAGATGCGGCTCGATCTTCCCCTCTGCCACAAACGGATAATAACTTTCGGGCGCCAGCGCCCCCGCGGAGCGTAGGTCAGGTAGGAACTTGTGTTTGGGAATGACAGCGCTCAACCTTTCGCGCGCGACTTGATCTCTGCCTTTACCAAGCCGTTCAATCTGCCATCTAAAGAGGGAGGTGATCATGTCCCAGAACTTG
>DAINRK010000120.1:0-10252 GCA_036741855.1 Anaerolineales bacterium | reverse complement strand
TTGGACGCGTTGGACTGCTAATCTGCGAAGACTTCTGGCATGCCTCACCTCCCTATCTGCTCTGGCTTGATGGTGCAGATATTATGCTATTTTCATCTGCTTCTCCTGGCCGCGGCTTAAACGATAGGGAAAAACTTGAGTCGGCCAGATGGGTAGAGCGAGTGAGCAAGGCTTACGCGAGCATGTTCACATCGTTCGTAGTGCACTGCAATCGAGTAGGCTTTGAGGATGGCTTGCTCTTCTGGGGTGGGGCCACAGTCAATGACCCGAATGGTGAATTAATTGCTCATGGTCCTTATTTCGAAGAGGCACTTACGGTTGCACATCTAGACCTTAATCAGCTTCGCCGTTCCCGCGCCCGTCTGCCGTTACTTCGAGATGAACGTACAGCACTCGTGCAAAAAGAATTGGATAGGATACTCTCTCGTGGCTGATCTGACGATAAATACTGATGTCGCCCGTCAGATTTTGACCGGTTTTATCAGAAGTGAAGTAATGCGCGTCGGCTATACGCGCGCGGTCATTGGTCTATCGGGCGGTGTTGATTCGGCCCTCTCGTTTGTGCTCGCCGTCGAGGCCCTCGGCGCTGAAAACGTTCTGGCCGTGCGGATGCCTTATCGATCTTCGTCAGCTGATTCGCTGGAACATGCGCAAATGCTCATTGACCAGTTCAAGGTCCAGAATGAGACGATTGAGATCACTGGAATGGTCGAGCCGTTAATTGAGCGCTATCCGCAGATTTCGAAACAACGCAAAGGCAACATCATGGCCCGGTCGAGAATGATAGTTTTGTATGATCAATCCGAAGTTTTCAAGGGCCTGGCGATCGGCACTAGTAACAAGACTGAGATTCTGCTCGGCTATAGCACTCTGTGGGGTGACATGGCTTCCGCCCTAAACCCGATTGGAGATTTATACAAAACCCAGGTACGTCAGCTTTCGCATGCACTCAATATTCCTTCTGTGATTGTTGACAAAGCCCCATCTGCGGATTTGTGGGCCGGACAGACAGACGAAGGCGAACTTGGTTTTACCTACGAAGCAGTGGACAAGTTGCTTTATTTGTTGGTGGATCAGCGTTACAGCCAACAGGAATGTGTCGAAGAAGGCTTTGATGAAAAGTTTGTAAGCTCAGTCATTCTGCGCGTTCGCCGCAACCAATTCAAGCGGATGATGCCTCCGATTGCAAAATTGAGCAACCGTACAATCGGATATGACTTTCTATATCTGAGGGATTGGGGCACATAATACAGGTAGAGTTTGCGATTGAATATATATAGCAGAAGGTGAAAGCCTTCTGCTATCGGTTAACGGATGAAAGGATTGATTAGGATGCTTCGTATTCCTCCTGCGTTGAAGTATCGCGGTTTTGCATTGATCTGGGGCGGCCTCATCATTTCGATGGTTGGTACTCAAATGCAACAGTGGGCTCTGTTCTGGCATATCAGCCAGTTGAGCAAAGACCCAATCGCAGTGAGCATTGTAGGTGGTGTCCGGTTTGTAGCTGTTCTTTGCTTTTCATTGATTGGTGGACTAGTGGCAGATCGCTATGACCGCCGCAAAATTCTCTTTGTTACGCAAGCAACTGCAATGCTGATCGCAGTTTTGCTGGGTTTGCTTACCCTTTCTGGAAAAATTCAACTCTGGCATATCTACCTCCTGACCGGGATTCAAGCCGCCGCAATGGCTTTTGACTTGCCTGCACGGCAGGCTCTTGTGCCAAATCTCATCCCGCGCGACATCTTGCCAAGCGCGTTCTCACTGCAGTCCATTGCTTTTAATACGGGAGCCATTGTCGGGCCCGCGATGAGCGGGATAGTGATCGGTTATCTGGGGCAGGAGTATGCCTATTTTATCAATGCCGTTACATTCCTTGCTGTCATCTTTGCCTTGATAGCCTTGGGTAATGTCCCTCAACAGCAGTTCAAATCTCAGGCTGGATTGCGCGCCGCGCTGATCGATATTCGTGATGGACTTCGGTTCATTCGCCACCAGCCGCTGATCCTTTCCACGATGATTCTGGATTTTATTGCTACTTTCTTTTCGTCGGCCAATACACTTCTCCCATATTTTGCCCAAAACGTCATCCATGTTGGGGAAGTGGCCTATGGCTGGCTTGCGGCGGCTCAGTCTATTGGCGCAGTCCTAGTTGGGTTGATCGTGTCGCAGTACAATAATATTCGTCGTCAAGGACCGCTTTTGCTTGGGGCGGTGATCGTGTTTGGGATGGCGACGATTCTTTTTGGTCTTTCTCGCTTATATGCACTAATTTTCCTTGCACTGGCATTGACCGGTGCAGCCGATTCGGTCAGCACGATTATTCGGAACACGATCAGGCAACTTAATACGCCGGATTCCATGCGCGGACGGATGACCGGCATTAACCAGATTTTCTTTATGGGTGGGCCTCAACTGGGTGAAATCGAGGCGGGTGCCGTTGCCCAATTTTTTGGCGTGCCCTTTGCCATTATCAGTGGGGGAATCGGAACCATTCTGGGCGTCTGGCTGGTCGCTTCCATTTGGCCAGCTCTGACCCAATATAATGGCGACGAGCCAAACATCATGACTGCGCCTGCTGATTGACTTAAACTTACGATTCCTGTACGATTCGTTCATATAGTCCATTTAGGTGTTGACTTGCCCATTGAATAGGACTATACTCGAATTATCGAGGTAAATGTCCTTATGCGAACAGATACCTACATAAAAATAAGAGGTTAGTCCGAAAGCACGCGTGTCTTCGCGTGCTTTTTTTATTCATATTTCTGAAAGGAGATAAACAAAATGGACTATGGAATGATTGGTAAGAGAGAGAAAGCCAGACGATATGCTGAAGAGCGAAACCGCTTCCTCTTCAACAAGTTTGATCTTACTTTTCATGGAGACAATAACAACCACCACGTGACTTTCGATAACGGTGTATACAGTTGCGACTGTGAATTTTTCGTAACCCATCACCGCTGTGCGCATACCATGGCGCTTGAGATCCTTCTTCAGGGTATGGTTCCCGAAACCGTCCAATCTTAAGTTGACAATTGAATCAATAATCAACTGCCCTCCAGAATGTGGAGGGCAGTTGTGTTTCTGATAAAAACTTAATGAGAGTATTTGAGAAAGATCTATTTTCGATTACAATTTTCTCATTATGCCAACTCTATCTCGACGTGATTTTCTAAAACTTGGCGGCTTGAGCATGGGGAGTTTGGCGTGCTCGCCATCTTTGCGAAACCTTTTTGACTTTGACGACAGTAATTTGGTACGTGTAGCCACTACTTCGGTGAGTGTATATCGAAAGCCAACGGATGAAAGCGCTATTGTTTCAACTTGGTACCGGGATGAGTTACTCCACGTGTACGGCGAAGTGAAGGCGGATGAACCAACGCACAACCCTATTTGGTACCGCGTGTGGGGTGGCTATATCCACCGGTCACATCTGCAGCGTGTAAAGATCCTCCTTAATAAAACGCTCCCCGTTCTCGATGAGGGACTACCTCGTCTGGTTGAAGTGACCGTTCCATTTACCGAACCCTGGCGAACAAGCAAAACCTTTGGCTGGCAAAAGTTGGGTTTTCGTTTGTATTATCAATCTACCCATTGGGTGCAGGCAATTGAAACCGGGCCTACAGGAGAGCCATGGTACCAGGTCAATGATGATCTGGCAGGTTTGTATCATGTCAATCCGCTGCATGTGCGGCCCCTCCCGCTCGAAGAAATGGCGGCCATTACACCCGAAATCCCACTTGAAAAGAAACGCATCGAAGTCAATTTGACCATGCAGACCTTGACTGCTTATGAGGATGGCAAGGAAGTATTGAAGACATCTATCTCATCAGGAATACCAAACGGCCCACGTGGAGCAGACGGTCTTTCGACCAAAACTCCCCAGGGTGAATTTCGGATCCTTGAAAAGGACGCTTCCAAACACATGGGCAACGGCAATCTTTTTGCGGATGCCGATGATTATGAACTCCCGGGCGTGCCATGGACATCCTTCTTTACCACTCAGGGACATGCATTTCACGGCACGTACTGGCATGAGAACTTTGGTGTGCCCATGAGCCATGGCTGTATTAACATGCGTACCGAGGACGCAAAGTGGTTGTATCGGTGGACACTGCCAAAGCATGAAATGAGCAAGCACGCAAATCGCGGCTATGGAACGTTAGTTCAAATTTACTACTAAACTATGCCCGAATTGACCTGGCACGGAAAGGGATCTGCGCCGATCGCGCCAGCACGGCTCATTACAGATTCAATCATTTATCCCAGTGGAAGGGGATATCCAACGGCTGATGTCCGAAACCGATTAATTCTCGGGGATAATTTGGCTGTGATAACAGCCTTGTTGCCACAGTATGAGGGGAGATTAAGTTTAATCTATGCCGACCCACCATTTTTTACAAACCGTAAATACCCAGCGCGTATCGGTCGTGGGGAAGACTCGCGTAAACCTAATGAATGGAAACTTGTGGAAGGTTATCACGATCATTGGGAAAACCTCGATGCCTATCTTGATTTCCTATTTCAGAGACTTACGTTGATGTATCGACTACTTGAGCCGAACGGCACGCTTTATCTTCATCTTGATTGGCACGCGGATGCCTATGCCCGTCTCTTGCTGGATGAACTTTTCGGTGCAGATCATCTGCTAAATGAAATTATTTGGGCCTATCATGGTCCCTCTCCCATTCGCCGTGCCTTCAACCGTAAGCACGATACCATTTTGGCTTATGTAAAAGGCGAAAATTATACGTTCAACGTTGATGCAGTCCGCGAGCCATATAATCAAAATACTGTCAAAACATTCAACTCATCTCCAAAAGCGGGTTTTGGGAAGGTACCTGATCTTGAACGCGGCAAAGTCCCTGAAGATTGGTGGTATTTCCCAGTCGTTGCTCGATTGCATAACGAACGAACGGGTTATCCAACTCAAAAGCCTGTTAGTCTGATGGAACGTATTGTTCTGGCCTCTTCAAATGCTGGTGATCTTGTTGCCGACTTTTTTTGTGGATCAGGAACAACACCATTTGTTGCTGCGAAACATGGACGCAGATTTATTTCCTGTGATGAAACATTCCATGCCCTTCATACAACTCGTGGACGGCTTGTTGATTCTCAAGTTCCGTTCTCGCTGGAACGGGATTCCGACTTTGCCTTTCATCTTTCGCCTGCGCCGAAATCTGTAAAGGCTCATATTTCGAATAACTCTATTAATCTTGAAACCAAATTAGATCTCGATTACTGGGAGGTGGATCCTGAATGGAACGGGCTTTTGTTCAAGAGTGTCGCGCAGGCGAAACGTCCAACCCGAAGCGGAAAAATTCCTTTTGAATTAAAAATTAAAGCCGGGCGCAACTCTTGCATCCGACTTGTAACTACGAATGGGGAGCAGTTTCAGTTAGACGTCTAAGCGGTATCCAACACCGCGGATGGTTTTGAGAAATTTCGGATCGTCGGGGTCAAGTTCGATCGCACGCCTGAGCCACGAGATATGAACATCAAGCGTGCGTGTATCACCAGTGTAGTTTGTCTCCCAAACTTTTTTGAAGAGAGATTCGCGTTCTACAACTTCTCCATGTTTATCCATCAGTATTTGTAGCAAGGTAATCAGCCTTGGGGTGAGGCGGGTATTCTTACCCAGGCTTTTTACGCGGCGATGTTCAACATCTAGACGTATTGGACCGACATTGATGATGTTGTTACCATCACCGGGCATGAGCGCCTTGATGCGGTTGACAAGTTTTTGCACAGTGAACGGTAAAGCGATTACCGAATCAGCAAGCTCCTTGTCCACCGGTTTGTCCTTTTCCACGATCAAGATGATCGGTATCTTTGGGTCTTTTTTGCGGACTGAAAGACAAATACGGATTCCAGTACTTCGCAGCGATGCCGCATTAATTACAACAACGCTTGCCTCGGTTTGTTTCAGTTTGGAAACTGCCTGGCTTCCATTTTGGAATGGAACAACATCAAATCCCTTCTTCTGCAAGTCTGTAGCAAAAGAAGGGATTTCTGCATGTCGTCCTTCAATAACCAGGAGAGTCGTATTTTTCATTTTCGTGATGTTTGCCCAACTGATAGCGACCACAGCTATCTTAAAATCATTATACCTTATATCTTAACAAAAGTTTCTTGCAATGACATTGAGAGTGGTTGATTTCGTGGGCTTTTATCAAAATCTACGCTTGAAAATTTCACGCAAGCCCACTATGTTCACCACTCCCTGACATTGAACTTTGGAGGTTGTCCGCCGATTAAACTACAATATCAAAATATTATCAAGATGTAAATTGTCAATATGTACTAATGAACTACTTAACCAATTCAGAAAGGGTAACGAATTGATTGTCTAAGCACAGTGTTCATAGAGACTACTGAGAATTTTTCTCAGTAGATACACCATCTGCCGTGGCGAAGAGGTTTTTTGCCACTCACTTTTGATCGGCGTGCTTGACTCTGTTCAACAGGTATGGTAATATCGGCGGGCTTCGATGCGGGGTGGAGCAGTGGCAGCTCGTCGGGCTCATAACCCGAAGGTCGCAGGTTCAAGTCCTGCCCCCGCTACTAATTTGTGAACCATAGCTCTTAGAGCTATGGTTTTCGCTTAAGCCAGTAGGCCTGTGGTTGACAATTTCCAAAGTCGGAAGTTTCTCATAAGCCATAGTACATCAGACTCTACCGGCCACGGAAGTTCCTCAAACTCGTTGTCTCTTCGAACGGCAATCACAGGATTTTGAATTGTAAAACACCTAAGGGATGATCCCAAAAGTCAGTTTATTCCTAAAAAAAGAATTCTAGAACAGTGGACAGAGTATGCGGGGAATAAAATGGTAACCCAATTCACCGACCACCACCTGAATGCTTCGCTGGTGTTTATGTGCACCGCATGAATCGCGCGGCGGTTTAAAGGTGACACATGTGCGCAATCTTCACCTGAACAATAGGGGAATTTCGGATGGAAGGTCCATCCGAAATGGCGATGACGGTCGAGCAAAATGACTGACCTTGGGGCTAATTAAAAAAACTCAAGGCAAGGTTTCTATTGCCTCGCCTTGATGGTAAAACACGATCAGTGAAAATGGTTACTTAGGACTAAGTTTGAAAACGGCTTTGAAGCGTTGCTTGACGAAGTCGGTGACTTTATTGGCATAAGGCGAAAGTGTATCCCTCACTTTCTCCAGATCTATAAAGAAAATAGAGCCATAGAAATTTTTCTTTTCTATACCTTCGCGCTCATCCCCATAGTTACTGCTATAGTAGGCAAAGAGAGAACTCTTGCCAGCATAATAATCTGCGCCACGGAGAGGGATGCGATTGAGAACTATGCCAACCACCCTGGCTCCGACTAATTTGATATGTTCCATAGAGGCTTTCGCTAAAGACTGGCGCGTATGGCCAGGCCTGACCACCATCAAAACCCCATCCACCTTGGATGCGAGGATCATCGCATCGGGAACGAACAATGGTGGACCATCAATAATTACAACCTCGGCGACTTCTTCCAACTCTGACAGGAATAGCTCCATTTTCTCAGAACTCAACAGTTCGGCGGGATCGGGAGGTGTATTACCAGCAGTAAGCACGGATATTTGTCTAACCTCTTTAATTCCAGCCCTCCAATCGAAGACAGCGCGGGCAAACACCACGTCTGCCAAACCTTCCTCGTTAGCCAAGTTGAAAAGTTTATGGATTTTTGGCTTACGCAAGTCAGCGTCGAGCAAGAACACTTTTTTATTTCTTTGGGCGATGGAGAGGGCCAGATTTACAGCCACTGAGGTTTTTCCATCCCCACTATCTGGGCTCGTGATGAGGATTGTCTTTAGGCGTTGACCCATTTCAGCTAAATCAATTTCCGTCCTCAAGGCACGGAACGGTTCGGTTAACGGGTGATTTGAATTGTCCGCATCGTACAGTCGGTTTTCATTCATTCCATCTGCCTGCTCAAAAATACGACCAAGAATGGGCGCTGAAAACAGACGCATCACGCTGTCGGGAGATTTCAGGGTGTCGTCGAGATATTCAAGAAGATAGGCTTCGCCAGCTGCCAAGAGAAATCCGACGGCTGCCGCCAGCAGTATTGTCAATCCCTTCGTGGACCTGATGGGATTGGATGGTAATTCAGCTGATGCGATGATCGTCAGCGTATTGATCGCCCCCTGTTGTGTATTAGAGAGCAATAAACCATAATTATTTTCCATGGTGCTCAGCTTGGACTGTAAGGAAGAAATCTCGCTTTGTTGGTCCTCGATTTGCTGGGCGCTGAACGTTTCGGCCAGCTCTTCTTGCAGCTTCTCGATTTCGGACTCAGTTTCTTGGATCTGTGCCTCGAGATTGTTCAACCGCTCGTGAATGAACTCCTGTCGTCCGAGATCCTGAGACTGGCCACTAACGGGACTCAGAAGGATCAGCTGAGTTGCTAATTCGTTGGCTACTATTTGAGCGCGTTCGGGTTTAATGTCGTTGACAGCAATCTCGATCAATTGGGTATTAGGTAACGCCCGAGCGATGTACTCCGGCAATGCATCCATCCCCAGGGCATTCTTGGTTGCGTTGCGGAGTATCTCTCGATTGGCAAGATCGGCGTAAGCCGCGGCCAGTTGTTGGCCTAAGAGTAATTCATTGCTGGAGGGATTAGGATCATTGATGGTCGTGCCAATCATGAGCGTAGTGCGGGCCTGGTAAATCGCAGGTTGGCGCAGGATGCTCAGGGAGCTGAAAATTGCAGCTATTAGAGTTGAGGCGACCACTAACCACCACCATTTACGCAATGGGAAGATATATTTGTTCAGTTCCATAGGTTATTCCGCATCGAGCAAGGGTTGTTGTAAATTTCGTCAATCATAGTACCACTGTATGTCATTGGTGATGCGTCTCCACGTGTATAGGGCCAGCCTGGACTGGTCGAAATGTAGCTGTTGTTGCGGTGCGCCATTTTGCAGACACACCTCAGGCAAATACTACTTCATATCAGAATGCCTGGTATATAGTAGGCCGCACCGGAGACGAACCGGTAGAACTCCCGTTTTCAATGGGCTGCACATCCCCTGTGCTGGGTGGCCAATGAACCATAGTCATGACGCAGCAATCTTAATTTTGTAACAAGAATTTGGAAACTTTACCAAAGATAAATCGTCGAAGTTCAGGGCGGATTTAGGCTTAGTTCATATTGGAAAACACCACAAATAAACCCTTATGAAAACGCAGAAAGCCTGCCCCCTGTGTAATGGATCGCAGGCTTTCGATGGTACATGGAACGGGTGTTGGACGCTTTTCAGGAACGGGTACTAAATTGTCAATATTCGGAAACTAATTTTATGATTTCTGGAGGTTTGCCTAAACTTGCAGGGACTTATAGTTTTTCAGTCCAATTCGCCGTGCTCGGTGCGAATCCAGGTGACCTGTTTTCGCCCAAAGCGTGAAATGAATGCTAGCCATGTGCGCCAAAGGATAAAATAAGGCCCCAAGAGGATGGCAACATAAGCTCTGACAGGCGCGCGTTCCAGAGCTAATCCAGCCAGTGGGTAAATCAACAACGTTCCTACCATTGCGGTCCAGGCGACAATGAGATGTGATGGGAAGATATGTCTAATGAAATAATTAATCGAAACTTGGATCATCAATAAAATCAAACTTAGTAAGCTCAACGTCGAATAGGAGGGAAAACTGGCTTGAAGAGCCCCATCGAGCGTCGCCAGATTGCGCCTATTCATCCCATCAACGAGGAGGCGTCTTACATATTGTTGGCTGGTGTCGCGGGTGCCACGCAACCACCGCGCCCGCTGATACTGTGCACGGGCCCATGTGATGGGCGCTTCACCGTAACCAATCGCTGCTGGCTCATACGCGATTCGGATACCATTCAGGAGAAGTTTATGCCGTAAATGATAGTCTTCGGTGAGACCCTCACCCCAACCCAGTTGAAGGAGGACATCCACACGAAAGCATATCGAATCACCCATGTTTTTAGCTGACCAACCAAGATTAGAACGGCCAAGATTCTGAAACCGGTTATCAATCAAGAACATGGCCCAGGTCAGGGCTGGAAACCAACCACTTTCCGGATTGCGAATGATATGTTGTCCTTGGACAACCTGAGCCCCTTGCGCCAGGCGAGCATCCATTGGGCGAGGTCGCGTTGCCAGCCGCTGGGGGAATCGAGGGCGGCGACGAGGGCCGGGGTGTCGAGCTGGTCGAGGCGGGGGATGGGCCGGCGGTTTAGGCCGACGGGGCTGATGCGGTAGATGCGGCCGCG
>DAINRK010000119.1:0-10280 GCA_036741855.1 Anaerolineales bacterium | reverse complement strand
CCACGATCGGGGTCCGCAAGGATTGTTTGTGTCTGAATAGCAAGCAAAACATCCTGCAAGCGCGAATCATCCTGATTAATGTAGTGCACATCGTTTGTCGCGATGTATTTCGCTGAGTAACGCGCTCCCATTTCCACTAACTTACGATTCAAGTCAGTGATCTCTTTGATGTTATGTTGTTGAAGTTCGACGAAGAAACGGTCTTTACCAAAGACATCGTAATACCAGTTCATGCGGCGGACTGCTTCTTCGGGTTTGTCATCCAGCAACGACCGCGGAATCTCGGCAGACATACATCCAGAGGTGCAGATAATCCCTTCTGAGTGAGCCGCTAAAAAGTCATGGTCAATACGGGGATAATAATAGAAACCGTCTAACTGCGCAGCAGAGGAAATCTTAAGCAGGTTCTTGTAGCCCGTTTCATTTTCTGCAAGCAGGAGCAAATGAGAGGAGGTACGGTCCAATTTCGAGTCGCGTTCCGTCATCCCACGGGCGGAGAGATAGGCTTCCACTCCAATGATCGGCTTGATCCCTTCAGCTGTAGCTGCTTTGTAAAAATCAATTACCCCAAACATTGTGCCGTGGTCTGTGATCGCCACAGCAGGCATTTCCAATTCCTTCACACGCCGCACGAGCTTCTTGATATTCGAGAAGCCATCTAGCAGAGAATATTCTGTGTGAACATGAAGATGGGCGAAGGACATGGGCTAGAGGATTATAGCACGCATGTTCATTTATGAAGTTGGCGGGAGGCTTAAAATATTGGGATACCCAAACAGATTACTTAGACTCCCATATCACTTGTATCTGCGTTCCCTGCCCGGACTTTGAATTGACATTCATATCCGCGCCAATCAAATTGGCACGTTCGTGCATCCCTGCGAGGCCAAAATGTTTGTGCGCAAGCATTTCGTCCAGTTTCAGGCTGGATCCTGCATCGAAACCGATCCCATCGTCTCCTATCTTAATATCAACCTTGGCATTCTCCAATCTTGCGACGATCCTTATGGTTTTCGCACGAGCATATTTCAAGGCATTTTCACATGCTTCCTGCACAATGCGATACAAATGATTTTCCACTTTCTCAGGATACCTACAGTCGCCATCTGATTGAATAGCAGCCACGATCCTTACTGTAGATTGGTTTCTTTCAGATAGTCTGTCTGCTAAATCTTCAAGAGCGACCTTGAGACCAAAATTGAGTGTAGGCGGTCTTAAGTCACTAACGATCTCTCTGAGTCGTTCGGTTAATGCCTCAAACGCCTGCTGAAATTCCGGTGAAAAGACTGTCGCATCTTCGCGCATTAACAGGGCCGCCAGTTCATTTAGAATGCTGTCATGCAAGTCACGTGAAAGACGAAGCTTTTCCTGCTCGTAACGATCGATGTTTGTTTCATACATCGCTCTAAGACGTTCTGTCTGCAGAATATTGCTCAAGGCGACAGCAGTCTGATTTGACAGGGATTTTATAATCGGGATCTCCAACTGAGAATACATATCGTCCGGGTCGCGGCGTCCGAAGAGCCAAAAGCCAATGGTCTCCTCACCAAGTTTGAGAGGAAGGATAAGGCGGATCCATGAATAGGGTTGGCTTTCAATTGTAGCGTCAGGCGGAAGATAATCACCGGCTTGAGTCAATAGATCAGGCACATCCTTCGCCTTGGGGATTTGCTCTTCGTTCACTTCTGTTTTCGAAAGGACCTTTACTGATCCATTCTCAAGTTGGAGAAATACAAACTGACGGATGAGAAGGCTCGGAATAATCTCTTCATCGACGACGCGTATAAGGTCTGACAATGAATGACTTGTTGTGATGCGATTGGAGTAAATCTCCAGCAAGTTTTTGGATGGCAGTGGGATGTCAAAAATACGCCGTTCTACATATTTCTCGAAAGCCGGGTACAACCAAATGAAAGCAGCAGCTGTAACAACCGCAGCTATTAAACTAATTACGGGTACTTCACCGGAAATTTGAGTAATCTGGTCAAACAAAATAATTAACGGGAGCTCAACGATTGCAAGAAAAATCACAAAAAGATAAATTGAGAAAAAACGATTGGCGCGCACTTCCAAATCACCCAAACGACGACGAAAAGCAGAATAAAGATATGCAAGAGGGAGAAGTGGAAGACCCAGGAGTCCTCCACTGCCAAGCCATTCAGGGATCACGTTAAGGCTGTACATAATTTCCCATGTCACCGCAAGAATCATAGCCAGCAATGCTGCCACAAAAAGAAGCCTTAGGTCACGGCGCGCGATCGGCTGACGCAAAATATGGGTAAGAAGCAGGATAAAGCTTCCTATCAGTGCAACCATAAATGCTAAAAGATAAAAATTGCTTGGCACAAATTGAAACCATTGTAAAATGGCCAGAATTAGTGTAGCCGCGTAAATAACCCCGATAAGTTTGTTGGATAATTTTCCCAATGTTTGAGGAAATACCCAATGTAAATGTAGGTAAACAGGCACGCTTAATAAGACAGCAACACGCAACACTAACGCGCTATTCCAAATATGATACGCGGAGCCGCCGCTCCCAGCAATCAACCAGATGGCGGTTAGAAAATTGAAAAGTGCCATCAGCAACCAACGGTCATCTCTAGGGCGAATGGAAAGGATGGTGACCAGGCCTGCAAACCAGAACAAATAGGCCATGCCCCATTCACTATAGAATTGTTCCAGAAACTCGTCTAGATTGAAACCAGGATAAACCCAGTCAATATTGACGATCTGACCATCGCGCTTTACGGTCACCGGAACAATATCTCCTGGTGCAGTTCCATCAAAGAATGTCTTTCGCAAGTCCTCGCTGAATTCATCCCAGCTAACGTCCCCTATTCGAACGATTTTATCTCCTTCCTTTAGCGTTGGTTCTGGCTGTTTGTCAAATACATAGACAATAGTGCCTGTTGACGAACTCCAGCGAATTCCATATGGATGCCCGAAGAATTTAGCATACGTGTAAAAGAGCAGGATCAACGAGATCAGCAACGGTAAGGTCATCTCAATTGCCGACATGAGGGAATTTCTTTGCAGTTTCATTCTAGTTGCCCATTTACTTCCTCGTTGATCGCGACTATTCATTAATTCAAATTTTCACGGAGATTCTAAACGAGAAAACCCATCGTAACCGGTCAAGATCCATATGACAAAACCTAATCATGAACAGGAACAAACCTAATGAACACTAGGAAATACTTCTTCGCCTCGGTCTCTTCTGTTATCTGGACTCACGATCCCTATCTGGAGTCCTGGGCTAATATCTCCTGGATCAACTACAGACCAGCCAATACTCTGATGAGCATTCTGGATTGGCAGGTATGGGTCGGACAGAATCAATGGACTGCAACCAGGTAGTCGCAGCAAAACAAACTGGTCGGGAAGGTTCCCGACCAGTTTACTTGGAAATAAATGCTAGGAGTATTTATCAACCAGTGGTGAAATATCTTTTGGTTTTTCCCATTTTTGACTTGTGGTCCGAAAAATATTCTTCGACGCGCCGCATCTGTGCGCCCGCAACTGGGACCTGCCTGTCAGGCCCCACTATATAAACTGTTTAATACGCTGGGAGTTTGCTCGCAAACAATGACTACATTGGCAGGGCAGGCGAATCTGGAGTAATCAGCCCCAGTTGACGGGCCTTCGCAATGGCGGCAGCTCGCGTACGTACGCCAAGTCTTAGGTATGCCCCGGATAGCAAATTACGAACTGTGGAATTAGCCACGTTCATCTTGCGTGCGAGCTCGCTTGTAGTGTGGTCTGGATAAGCCGCGCATAACGAGAGTACTTCCATTTGCCTGCCTGTTAAAGGTTCATCACGCGTCGCATCGCGATTCCTCATATATGCATCACGCGCTTTATCACTCAAATAAATCCCCCCATTTACAATCGAAAGTATTACACTACCCAGTTCCTGAATGGTCCATCGATCCTCCTTAAGGACATATCCGCTGGCGCCACCCTCCATTACTGCGCGGATGATGCCACGCTCCGCGTGCATACTGATCACCAAAATGGCAAGGTTGGGGTAACGCTGAATCAAATCTGGGATGATGTGAAGAATTGGATAGGGATTCGGATTTTCGCTTGAGAGCGGCACGTTTACGTCAAGGAGTAGAACGTCAGTAGCATGTTTTTGGAGTGCAGGTTCAAGCTCCTCGCCATAGGCGAGGGTGCCTACAACTTCAATCTGGGGAACTTTGTTCAAACGTGATACATAGCCATCCACAATACTTTGATGGTCATCCAGAATCGTAACGCGAATTTTAGTTTCCATTTCGCCTCCTCGTCCAGACAATTCAAGGGTAGCAGAAATTACATCCCATTTCAAGAGCCTTTTGGAAAACAGTACAAATGCCTATATCAGATAAACACGTGCCTATTGAGTGCTCAAACTATGAAAAATACAATAGTGCAAGAAATTTTCGTACGCGCGGAAGTGGGATGCAAAGGGGGAAGGAGTTATTTTGAAGTGAATGTCGATCCAGTATTGGCATTCACTTTATCATTTTAACCAGGGCAGCAAACAAAAAATTCTCCTCGCGGAGAATCTTCTGTGAGCGCGCAGGGATTCGAACCCTGAACCAATGGCTTAAAAGGCCACTGCTCTACCATTGAGCTACGCGCCCGCCAAGTAAGCTGTTAAGCGAAAGGCATTCTAACATGGTAAATATGCAGCGTCAACGTAAGACCCGGAAAATACAATGCGTCTTTCAACTTGGAGGTTCAAATGGCTGAAATGTTACCCGTTACTGAAGAAACATTCAAAATTGAGGTCCTGGATTCCAGCGAGCCTGTGCTGGTGGATTTTAGCGCGGTGTGGTGCCAGCCCTGCAAAATGCTTGATCCAATAGTCAAGCAATTGGCGGGTGAATGGGATGGCAAGGTCAAAGTTGTAAAGATTGACGCGGACGAAAATCCCAATCTGGTCATGCAGTTTGGCGTGATGGGCATTCCCACCCTCTTGTTCATGAAGGGTGGCGAGGTCAAGGAACGCATAACTGGCTTTATGCCCAGGGAAAAGCTGATCGCAAGGTTCAGCCCTCACTTTAATTAGCATGTATCAAAAAGTCTGGCTAAAATTGTTAGCCAGACTTTTTATTTTCGCATTAACTTATCCAACTCGGCGAAATCTACGCGGGATGTCAGGTCGAGGCTCAGTGGGGTAACCGAGACGTGTCGCTTCCTTCTCAAGACGAACACATCTGTGTCAGTCGCTTCCCCCTCAAATACCCCGGCTTCCTGATAGTCAAGCATTGCCGGCTCATTCCACGACTCTCTTTTCGGCTTGATGGGTTCATAATATCTTTGTAACGAGACGCGTGTCAACTCCCATGGGGTATCAACTGTTGCATCCGAAGGCACATCAACTTTTAGGAGATTCACATCCGAGGGAAATTTCCTTTTCAATAATATGCGTGCAATACGCGCTGTAAACACAGCCGCTACTGAGAAGTTCATTTCCTCCGAATACGAGAGGTGGTATTTTGAATGAGCCTCCAACGAAACGGCCATCGCAGGGATTCCCAGTGACGCTGCCTCCATAGCGGCCCCAACTGTCCCTGAGATGGTAATGCCTGAGGCAACATTCTCGCCATAATTGATCCCGGAAACGACAAGGTCGGGTTTACGCTTCATGACTTCATAGACGCCATGGAGGACCGCCTGCGCGGGACTCCCCCCCACGGAAAAAACGCTCCATTCATGGTTGTTAACCTGCACCCGTTTCTCTTCAATGACGCCATCTGACGTACTGGGCAAACTACGACCCATGCCCGACGATTGGTCTCGCGGTGCGGTAACAGTAACAAATCCGAGATCCGAAAGGGAAGCAGCTGCAGCCCATAAACCTGGCGAGCTGATACCATCGTCATTCGTTAAAAGAATTTGTGGTTTTGGTTTTGACATGAACTTCACAAAAGATTGCAAATAAAAAGGAGCGGTTGATCCGCTCCTAAACAATGGCGCCCTCGGCGCGACTCGAACACGCGACCTATTGCTCCGCAAGCAAGCGCTCTAATCCACTGAGCTACGAGGGCACTGGCAGGCAGGGATTTTAATTCAGAATCGGGGTCAGGTCAAGAGAACCTTACAGAGGCATCTCAGTGAATGCCATTTTTGCGTATCAAATCTAAAAACTCTGGAACGATCTTGGGGTCGAAGTGCTTGCCAGATTGACTCTCGATATATTGGATTGCATCTCGTTTGGACCAGGCCGAGCGATAGGGACGGTCTGATATTAAAGCATCATAAACATCTACTAATGCAAACAGCCTTGCAGGGAATGGGATCTGGTTCCCACTGAGTTCATCGGGGTAGCCTGTGCCATCCCATTTTTCGTGATGCCAATGTGGAATGTCCAGTGCGGGCGCGAGATATGTCACCGGAGAAAGCAAATCCACTGCAATCGAAGGATGGCGGCGCATGATTTTCCATTCTTCTTCAGCTAAGGGTCCTGGCTTGAATAATATCTCATCAGGAATTGCAACCTTGCCAATATCGTGCAAGATCGCCCCGCGTCGAATATGGACCAGATCTGAGCCTCCTACCCCCAAACGGATAGCCAACCCGATCGTGGTCTCTGTCACGCGGCGGGCATGTTCTTCCGTCCTTTTATCGCGAAGATCCAAAGCCCGGGATAGCCCTTCAATTGTGGCATCGTAAGCGAGGTTCAATTCCATATTCGATCTTTGCACATCCTTGAACATCAATCCGCTATCGATTGCAATAGCTGCCTGACCGGCGATCATGTTAAGAAAATCCAGCCAATCTGTATCTATGTGCAGGGGTGAGCGGTGAAACATTTCGAGTACCCCGAGAGTGCGACCTTTTGCCATTAAGGGCACACCAAGGTAGGAAATAAAATGTTCTTCAACGAAGTGAGGAGACCGATTGAATTCTGTTCCATTCTGAGTAAGGTCTGGAATATTAAGCATCTTTCGTTCGACCGCCACGCGGCCTGCATACCCTTCCCCTAATTTTAGGTGGGTGTGCTGTAAGCTATTTGAGTAAAAACCCTTGCCAGCCGTAAACTCAAGTATATTTGTTTTGGGGTTCAACAAGAGTATGGAAACCGCGTCGATTCGCAGCAGTGCAGTGACTTGATCCAGCAGCATGGATAGAAGCAGGTTCAGGTCCAGTCCAGAAGCAATCGCGAGGTCGATCGTTCGAAGAGCAGAAAATTGCTGCATTTGTCGTATTGATCTATTTTCAATTTCCCTACATTCTGTGATATCGCGGGCAACAAACATGACCTGTGTTTTTGAAACAGGGATTAAACGTGCGTCGAACCAGCGAACTCGATTTGCAATCGGCAGCGAATATTGAAGGGTATTTACATCACCGGTCTGTTGAACTGTATGCAAAGCACGTTCGAATTTTTCTTTCAGGTCGTTTGAGAATATATCCTGCATCTTTCGGTTGCGCGCTATCTCTGGAAATCCATACGGAGCAAACGGACCTAGCTTGTAATCGAGAATTACCCCATTTGTATCGAGAACAATCGTTAGGTCTGAAAATGCTTGAAGAGCAGTTTCAAGTTTCTGGGGTGAGACTGTCAAATTTTCCAAAGATGACCTCATGCGCAATTAAAATAAACGCGGGGCGCGGTGATTCTCATTATCACCGCGCCCCCAATTCCGCTTCGTTTCTTAGCGTAACATCAGTGCGGTGAAACAAGATGACGCCTGATGCATCATTGCGTCTCGTTAGATGCTTCTCAACGCTTGATTGACCTTCTGAGCAAGATCAGCTAAAGTGCTCGCACGAACTGACTTGATAATCGCTTTTTCCTTGTCGGTTAATGCAAATGTTTGGCCAAGATATCCATTGGCCAAGGCTGCTTCAGGCTCGCGAAGCAGCGTTTCTCGAAACTGGTTGCTGACGATCGCTGCCGCAAACAGACGGTGCAAACCAGTTCGGTCAGAAGAAGTTCTGCGAAAACCCAAAGCTGAAGAAGGATAGGCATCAAAAGTGAGCATTGTCATTTACCTCTACTTTATTTAATGCGTGGACCAGTACCGCCATCGCAAGGTGAAATACCGCGAGGACCAGTACCACCATCACAAGGTGAAATACCGGACACAGAAAGTTGAGCAAAATTGTTGTTCATGAAACACCTCTTTTTTGATTGATGTGTTCATGATACTCCCCCCTAGGCTGCAAAACAGGCTGCAAATTTTTTCTAATTTCCCCTCAAAAACTGTACGCTAAACTTAAAGGTTGACTAATTCCTGATACAGAAGTTCCGTCTCCTGAGAAGGTGACAGTCCAAGAGCTTCCTCCAAAGCCGATTTGCATGACTGATAGCAACGTACGATTGAAGCGCGATCTCCAAGCGCGGCATAGGTACGCATTTCATATCGGTAGATTACTTCATTATAAGGATTTTGAGCAAGCGCAAGCTGACAGGTGGACAGACAGCGTTCAAACTGGTTGGCATCCAAGTATAGATGAGCTAATTCCTCCAGTGCTAAAACATAGATTTGTCCCAGTCTTTCGCGCTCAGTCGCCGCCCAGGGCGCATCCACGTCAACCAGATAAGGACCCCGGACCAAATCCACTGCCTTTTGATACCAGTTGATACGCTCCATCATATCCTTGTTTTTGCGCGCCCGCCTAAGATGCGATTCAAAGGCTTCCACATCATACTCATAATCCAGTGCACGGTTAAGCCGATAGTACTCCTCATCGTAGACAATTACATTTCTTCCAACAGCGCGCCGCAACCAGTAAACCGCATCTTTGAACCGCTTCTTTATCGAAAGTGGATCTGTAATATCCGGCCAAAGATCTTCGGCGATCTGTTCCTTGGTGAGCGCCTCCTGTCTAAAAAGAAAGTAGAAGAACAGATCCCTGACTGATTTCGTCCGCCATTCGGACATGGCGATAGTATGTCCATTGACACTCACTTCGCCTCGCCCAAAAGTGCGGATAATAATGCTGGCAGATGGCATTTGAACCAGTTGTGTGTGGCGACGTACGGTTCGCCGGACTGAAGGTAGTTTAAGGGCTAATCGCTGTGATTTCTCCAGGATAGCGTTTAGTTGAGGACCAATTTCGACATCGTTCTGCAAATCAGTCAACCATTCCGCAGCCGGACGAAAAGCAACAATAAAAGCATGGTCGGAATTAGTACCTGCTGATAGCAACTCTTTTACCTCGGCACGAGCGAAATTTCTTTGACCAGCTTGATCATATGCCGCGCTCAACCAGATCATGCTCCATTGAATTTCCAGATCTCTGCCATCCTCGGTAAAGAAATTTTTACACTCCTGCAAAATACGTATCGCTTTTCGCAGCTCTCCCTTAAGGAGATAAAACCGACCCTCAAACAAGGCCCATAGACCTCGTTCATATACAGACTGGCTTCCCTTTATTTTTCTCTTATGGGTATTCAGGATTTGGGTGACACTCTTCAAGTCTTCCTTTAATAAAGCCAGCATTCCCTTCGCGATGATCAGATAGTTGGAGACGAACGATCCCTCCACTTCGCTGGCAATCACCTCTGCCTGCTGATAGGCTTGTAGTGCCGTATCGAATTCTTCTATTTCACTATATAGATCGCCCAAACCAGCCAGGATTAGTGATTCAGCGCGTTGATTACGACTTTTGCGGGCACACACTAAACCTTCTTCAAAAGTTTCAGAGGCAAGCTCGTATTCACCCAGTTGATGGTAGAGAACTGCGAGGTTATTCAGGATTTCAGCCTGGGAATAGAAATTCTTTTCGACCTCCCTTAATTTCAAAGCCTCTTGAAACGAATTCCTGGCCGAGTCGATATCTCCCACCGCGAGATGCGCCATTCCTCTTTCCATTAAAACGATCGGGATGCTGCCTGTCTCGTTAAGCGCACTATAAAGTGACAAAGAATGTTCCAATGATTCAACTGCCTGGCGCGAGTCTCCTAACCGGTAAAGATTCAATCCCTTAAGGCGTAGAGCCTCGGCATACAGAGATTGAAAGGACGTGTCCGACTCAGCCAGGCGCAATGCCTCTTCAATATCCTGAATCGATGCGGTGTAATTCCCAAGCAATCGAAGCGTATTGGCACGGCGAATTAATGCAAGCGTTAAGCCAGCGATATCTCGATTCTTTCGATAGATGGTGATCGCCCTATCCAAAAGGTCATTGGATTCCTGCAAGTTGCCTTTCATCGCCAGAATGGGACCGCGCAGAGAAATCAGGCCGGGACGCGCTCGAACAACTGCCGGAGGCAGGCCATTGATCCAGCCTTCCAGCGATATCAGGGCATTGTTCAGCATAAAAGCGCCGGCCCGTTC